>NZ_AAWS01000052.1 GCF_000169175.1 Microscilla marina ATCC 23134 | reverse complement strand
TACAAATCAGTGATGTCATAAGGAGATGCCAGATTCCAGGCATAGTTTCCAAACTTCTTCGTAATCTTGCTTAAATACAATTTCTTTCCAGGAAATCGTCAAACTATTGTTAGTAGCATCCAAATTGATGTCAGCCACTTCGTTTTGAAACAACAGCATATTTTTTGAAGTTTAAATTGCTCTAAAATTTGGCACAAATAACGTTTATAAAAAAATCAAAACAAAATAAAATTTTGTGTTTTTTACAACTTATAATTTCCTCCTTTTTTCTTCGTTAATTCATTATTTTTGAAATATGCTTTTCTTCTAATTCTTCTATATTTTTCAGGTGTCATAAACGGGTAATTTACTGTTTGTACATAAAAAAAACACCCTCCAAAACTCATAAGAAGTGGGGGGTGTTTTTAATGATTGATTATTTGTAAGATTTTAAAATGTCTCGTCAAATCGAGATGATGATCTACTTTGGTTATATGGTAATGGTATGATTATAAAAAATGGTTATATGGAAAATGGTTTGCTAATTAATATTCAGTTGAAAGATGCTGGACAAGGCTAAATAGTTGCACTACTTTATAAAAAAAGTTCGGAAAGCTTGTGCATAACAGCTAACCTACTTACTATCAGTAAATTAAATATTGTTAATGAATTGTTAAGAAGTTGAAGCATTGAAATTAGCCTACTACAACAACTCCTCTACTATTCTTGTGGATGCATTGGCAAAAAACGTTGAAGCAATGAATTATAAACTGCAGAAAAATCTTCTCGACCTAAACCTTGCTTTATGGCTGTTTGGTATAAGTTTTTGCTTACATCTGTCGACAAGTTGGTAATATTATTTGCTTCAGCAGTATCAGCAAATAGTGTTATATCTTTATACATGAGTTCTAAAGGAAACTGTACCTCGGCATCGTGTTGCATTAACTTGTTTGCCTTAGACTTTAAGAAAGGTGCTGCTACAGGTAAATTGGGTAAAAACTCAAGTAAAAAACGACGATCCAAGCCTTGTTTTTCTCCTACTACCAGCGCTTCGGCAAAAGCCAGCATTCCTTGAGCCAAGAGGTAATTGATTAAAATCTTCAGAGCTGAGGCTTTACTAATGGCACCTATGTGTACTACCTTTTTACCCATCATCTCCATATAAGGGGTTGCTTGTGCAATAGCTGTAGTACCTCCTCCAACAAGAAATACCAGTTCAGCGTTTTCGGCATGGGACTTAGTACCTGCTACTGGCGCTTCTACAAATACTACCTCATGTTTTGAGGCTTCCTGAGCAGAGGCGAGGGCAAATGCTGGGCTTATAGTGGAGCAATCTATCCACAAGGCTTTCGACTTCATTTTCGATAAAAAGCCTGTCTGACCATAAGCAACGGCCTTCACTACTTGAGGACTGGCAAGCATACTAAATACGATGTCGGCTTCCTTGACTGCTTCGGTAGTAGTATGTGCTACTTTGGCGCCCAGAGCCACCAAAGGTGTGGTTGCTGCTAGAGAACGGTTATAGACCGTTAAATCTACCTTATGCTTTAATAAATTACTCGCCATGCGACTCCCCATGATGCCTAATCCAATAAATGCTATTTTCATCTTCTGATTTGATTTAGAGGTTTCTTGAATTATATAAAACAAAGTTACGGGGCTAACCAAGGATAATCTACTCCAAAATGATCAGGCATTGTGTTTTTGCGTCAATACTTTACATTTTTATGCTCTTGCAAAAGTTGTTTAGGTGTAAGTTGAAACTTCTTTTTAAATGCTTTGATAAAGTGAGATACGTTGTCATACCCTGTATCATAAGCAATTTGTGTTACGCTACTTTCAGCTTCTATTAACACTTGGTAAGCCTTATCAAGGCGTTTTTCTATCAACCACTTTTGTGGGGTGTTGTCAAAGCGGGCTTTAAACTCACGCCTAAAAGTAGATACACTTTTTCCGGTAAGATAGGCATAGTCTTCTACCCTAAGTGGTTTGTCGTAGTTGGCTTCCATAAATGTTTTGATATTTCGGGAGGCACCTTGTTGGGCTTGGCACAAAAAGTAAGGAAAAGTAGTGTTTTGAGCTGCTAATAAATACAACAATTCCAACATTTTCAATTGAATAAAAGCAGGCTGAATGAGTGGTATTTTAGGTAGTATGCGTACCAACCCTTGAAAGTATCCCATCACCAGGCTAACTTCAACAAAGGATAGATGGCTAGTTGGTTTTAATGAAACTCCTGAAGCGAAAGGGGCTTGTTCTAAAAAATGAGTGATGACATCGTCGCTTATAAAAAACAATATGCTCTCGAAACCTTCATTGTTGGTAAACAAGTCTGACACATTGTATAAGCCTTTGGGAAGAAAAGTCATTGTACCTGCCGGTATTTGTATGATTTGCTCCTCACAGGTAGTAATTTGCTGGCAACCTTTCGTTACCATAGAAAGTACAGCTTTACTAATGTAACCTTCACGGTTAACAGCGGGTTCAGATAATTGCTTTTTTAAAATAAAAGAGTTTCCATCACTTAATATCTGCTGGATAAAAGGCTGATGAAGTAATCTTTGAGGAATTGAGATCATATTATTGTATATTCGGAAAGAGCAGTTTAACTATATAAACTGCAGTCAAGATAAAATATTTTGACAGAGTTTTATCAAGTCTGCCATATTTTCTTGATATTAGAAAAAACCCTCTTTTGTCATTTTTTAGTCAAATACCTTATGAACAATACCAGAAGAACACTGTTAAGTTTGTTATTGATTTTTGGAAGCATAATTCATTGTCAATCGCAAACCTCTGACCAACCACTATACCAACGAGCAGAGCAACTGGCTCAAAAATTCATCATACTTGACGGACACATAGATACACCATACAGAGTAAAAATCAGTAAAGAGAATGTAGCCAAGCATACTTCTAAGGGAGACTTTGATTATTACAGGGCAAAAAAAGGAGGGTTAAATGCTCCTTTTATGTCTATTTTTATTCCGGCATTTTTTCAAAATAAAAACGGACGCGCTAAGTTTTTTGCCAATGCACTTATAAGAACGGTAGAAGAGTTGGCAGAGCGAAACCCTCAAAGGTTTGCAATGGCGCGTACTCCTCGTGATATAGAAAAACACTTTCGTAAAGGACTTATTTCATTGCCTATGGGCATGGAAAATGGAGCACCTATAGAGGGAAGGTTAGAAAACTTAAGTTTCTTTTACAAACGTGGTATAAGATACATCAGCCTTACCCACGGCAAAGATAACCATATTTGTGATTCATCTACCGATCCTCGTAAGACTTGGGGTGGTTTGAGTCCGTTTGGTAAAAAAGTGGTCAAAGAAATGAATCATTTGGGAATGATGGTAGATGTATCGCACGTATCTGATGAGGCTTTTTATCAGGTAATTAAACTATCCAAGGCTCCTGTGATTGCTTCACATTCTTCATGTCGAAAGTTCACGCCTGGGTTTGCCCGTAATATGACAGATGACATGATAAAGGCTTTGGCTAAAAATGGAGGAGTAATTCAAATTAATTTTGGAGCAATGTTTTTGAACGAAAGCTCGGGTAATGCTTATGTTAAAATGACCCAAATTCGTTCAAACCTAAAGCTTTCACCCCAAAAGCGCGAAGCTGCTGCTAAAGCATATATTAAACAACACCCATTAAAAGCTGACATTAGCGAAGTAGTCAAACATATTGATCATGTAGTACAAATAGCGGGAATAAATCATGTAGGATTAGGCTCCGATTTTGATGGCGTGGGGGATGCACTGCCTGAAGGCCTAAAAGATGTTTCTTTTTATCCAAACCTGATTTACCACTTACTTAAAAAAGGTTACTCTGAGAGAGCTATTGAAAAGATTTGTGCTGGCAATGTACTCAGGGTATGGAAGGCAGTAGAAAAACAGGCAGGAAAATAATCCTGCCTCACGCATTTGGCAAATTACAATGCTTTGTAAATGCCTTTGATATGCTCTTCGCTTAGATGAACATAAATACTGGCAGCTTTTTCAAGGGTAGCTTTATAACTTTCGGGGAGTTGTTTCACCACTTTTCCAGGGGTGCCCATAACCACAGAGTAATCAGGCACTACCATATTTTCAGTAATCAAAGCATTGGCACCTATGACACAGTATTTACCTATTTGAGCTCCATTTAACACTGTAGCACGCATGCCTATCAACGAAAAATCATCCACAGATGCTCCATGCACAATAGCCCCATGCCCTACAGTTACACTTTGCCCAATGGTCGTAGGCTTGCCTTCATCACAATGAATAATGCAACCATCTTGAATATTGGTGCGATCTCCCACTACAATCTGATCTTCATCGGCACGTAACACTGCCTGATACCAAACCGATACTTGATTGCCTAAGGTAACTTTGCCTACAACTGTAGCGTTGCTTGCTATAAAACCACCTTGCCCATGTTGAGGGGTATAGATAGTGGTTGTTTGAACAGATTCGGTTTCGTGCAATTTTGTTTCTCTGGCAGGCGGAGCGGCAACTTCTAACGCTCCATGTTCAGCCAAAATACTTTTATAATCCTCAAATTTTTCGTGTGCTTCGCCTATAATCCCAATCAACTTACCCTCCACAAGTTTGTCATCTTCTTGTGCCACTTTGTATAGTAATGTTCCCTCTAACTCTGATTTTATTTCAAGTACGGCTTTGTCACTTTCTACCTCTACCAATGGGTCATTTAACTTTACAAAAGACCCTGTTTTTTTTAACCAATGACTCAATATAATGTAGTCAGGCTCAACATCGTTCATTTTTGGAATCACTATAGCTTTTGCCATATCAGTAATTTGTTTAGGTATTAGATGTAAAGTAACCTTTTTTCAAAAAAAAGGCTATATGACAAGATACATTTATTTTTTCAACAACTTTTTCACTGCCTCTTTTTTCTTCATTTTTACTTTTACAAGATACATGCCTTCAGCAAGATCCTTCACAGACACAGGCATGTTGAGTTTTTTGTTTGTTTTGGTTCCTGTCCACACTTGTAAAGCCCTGCCTTTCGCATCAGTAATTACAACTGTATAACGCCCAAACTCTTCATTCGTCATCGTAAGTACTGCTTGGTTACTGGCAGGGTTAGTGGAAAGTTGTATGCTACTAGTACAATGGGGATTAAGTAAATAATGAATTAATTTGGATGGATTTTGTTCTCTAACGAATCGTTAAAATGGCGGATAGCCATAGCTATCTAACTTTTTGGCGATGAAGTAAGAGGGCAAAAGTCGCTGAATAAATCATTAGGAATTTAGTTCCCGTTGTACTAGCAAACTCAGCATTGGCAATGCCTGTGGTAGTATTGGGGGCTACATTAATCAGATTGGAAGTAGAAGAACAACCATTGTTAGATACTACAACAAAGTAGGTTCCATCCATGGTAGGTGTATACCGGGCGTTAGTTGCTCCATCAATGCTTTGATAGTCACGGTACCACTGATACCCTTGTGCACCACTCACGCTTGCCTGCATTTCTTTGGTTGTTGTATCAATGGTTCGGATAAACACCTGAAACGAAGATTGTACAATAACTACCAACGGAGTAGTAGAAGACTTTCGACAGTCTCCTGCAATCACTTGGCAATTATACTCTCCGGTTTCACTGGCAGTAAAAATAGGCAAGTTTGCGTTGGGGATATTAATCCCGTTTTGTTTCCACTGAAAAGTGGCGTCAGTTACATTGGTATTAACCACTAGTAAAGATGCTTTGCCTGAACAAATGGTGTTACTTCCTGAATTGTTGGTAACCAACACCACCAAGTTACACTCTACCTTAGCAGAACTTATATTACTATAAGCTGACTCTCCCCCTTGATTGCTTGCCCTTACCCGATAAAAATACGTAGAATCGGCTAACAAATCTGTACTACTGAAGCTAGTTATTCCGCCTATACTTGTGCAATTTCTGTCCAACCTGTTTCTCCATTTCGTCGTCGTTCTATCTTGAATATTAACTCATTACTGGAGTTATCTTGCCAAGTAAGGTCAAGTTCTGATTGAGAAACTGCGGTTACTTTAAGGTTTGTAGGAGGGTTGGGAACAACAAAAGTAGGGTCAATAGGAGTAACTACTGGAATACCAGAAGTATTGGGCGAACTTCCTTTGTCATTATAAGCCCTGAGTCTAAATAAATATTTTTGGTTAGGAATTAAACCGCTTACCGTATAACTGGTTGTAATTTCGTTTACACTATCAATTGGAAAAAACAGCAAATTGCCCAGTTCCACAGTTGTACGAGCAGTTTTTTGCCCATTGGTAAATGTTTCTGGAGGTAAAGAACGCCTTTGCCCTATGCCTTGTAAAACTGGCTGCTTCGATGGTAAACCCATCTGCCTTTCTTTTCGGCAGAAGGTGGAGTATTTATCGACCAACTAATCCCTAAAGATGTGGGAGATAATGGAGTAGATTGAATGTTGAAAGGTACCAAGGGTACATTGGCAGTAATACCAGAGGCAGTATTAGTACTATTGTCTGAGGGTCCATCATTATTGTATGCCTTTACCCGATAAAAGTACTTTTTTTGGTTAACCAAGCCTTTGTCTAAATAGGTAGTAATATTGGTAGATACAGTATCAATTACTTTCTCATCACTCCCAAACTGTTCGGTAGCACGGTAAATAATAAATCCAATTTCATTGTTTGAGTCATCTTGCCAATCAAGCTGAAGTTCACTGCCTGATACCGTAATTACATTTAACTCAAACGGGCTCAATGGGGCATTAGACAAAGTAGTAGCATTTACGGTATCACTAGGTGGAGATGAGCCCTCGGCTCCTGTAGCTCGTATGATGTAACGATAGGTCGTTTTGGAGTCTAACCCCTCGTCGATATAAAAAACTTCATTGGCAGCAAGCGTAGTAAGCAACACAAAGCTCATGCTTGTGTTACCTCGATAAACCTCAAAGCCCGTTTCATTGGTAGAATTGTCTTGCCATTCAAGTTGAATTTCGGTTTGTGACAGCGTCAAAGCATTGAGACTACTGGGCGATACAGGGGTATTCCCCAATGTTTTGATAATTGAAAGCTCGGTAAAGGGTGAATCTTCACCAACATTCAAAGACACTGCCTGAATTTTATATATGTAGGTAGGTAGAGTTAGAGTTTAAGCCTATGTCTACAAAGTTAGTCACGTCAACATCGGTAAGGTATACTAGTTCAAAAGAACCTGGTACTGGAGGGTTTGGGGGATTAGGAGGTCCACTAGGTTCTGCCCGATAAATCGCATAACCAAACTCAGTAGTGTTATTATCTATCCAGGTTAAAGATACCTCGCGTTGGGTACTTGTGATAGCAGTAATGACAGGAGTTTGTAGAGTATTGACCCCATCTGCTTCTAACAACAACTCAAATACAGAAAGCTCAGGATCATTGGTCGGAATAGATATTGTTGTGGCCTCTGTTGCAACTACTGTAGGTTTAAAACGCACCACAAACGTTGCACTCAATCCAGGGTTTACCTTTCTGGTAGGAATTTGTTGTACTATTTCAAACGCAGAATTACTTGACGTAATGTTGCCCACAAGTAAAGCCACCCCTCCAGAATTTTCAATATCAAAATGTACCTCTATAGAGTCCCCCACCGGAATACCACCAAAGTAGGTGCTGTCTTCGGTTTGGGCAGTCGTTGCACCAGAAGTTATCAGGTTACTATTACCATATATTTCAATCGTTGGAGGTACTGCATTTGCACTTCCAGTAATGGCAAAATTATACCAATTGTTAGTACCAGTGGCCGGGTCATTACTCTCAATTATAATGTTATTGGTATATGTTCCAGGTGAGGCTGCCGAAAACTCTATTTCAAATGTAGTGGTTTCTCCCGGACCCAAACTCGTTTTATCTGGTGGTGATGAAACCGTGTAACCATTGCCAGGGTTACTAAACTCTATAGCTGCCAGAGCTCCAGTCAAATTAAGTGTGCCACTTCCTTCATTCTTAATAGTAAAGGTCTGGTAGGCGGACTCTTGTCCAACGGTAATATCAACAAACTCAGTTCCATCACTGGGATCAGGAACATTGTCTTCATCTGCAATTAGCAAACCATTGCCAAAAACTTTCATCACTTGTGGAGGAGTCAAATCACCTATATACGCTCCCCCTTCTCCACTTACTCCTGTATTAGCCACGCCTACTATTTTAAACGAGGTCATACCTACCGCAAAAGCAGCTTCTTCGGTACCAGTGGCGTTGGCGGTAAAGCTGTTGGTATAGTTAACTATGGGAGATGACCCATTTGCTGATACCTGAAAAAGGTAAACCTGATTGTCTTGCACCATAATAATGGCATTATCAGTGCTCATTTTGTCTATCGACAAGCTATTAACAGATGCACCACTACGAATAGAAAAATCATTGAGTCCTTTGGTAATCACATCACCTGATGCAGTATTCTTAATACCCCTTACCTCGTTTCCATTGTTTTCATAGATATTGATATAGGCAGACGTATTGGTTACTGCTACATCGGTTTTACCAGCTCCAGCACTATTATAGATAGTAGTTGGGCTACCATAACTAATGTTTCCTGCGCCATCTATATTAGCTATGATATTTTTTATAGAAATCCCCCCGTCATTGTACGAGATCACTGCCTTGGTGTTAGAAAAAGCATCAACAGATATACCAGTGGTAGTGTTAGATGAGAAAGTAACAGGGCTTTGGGGAAAGCTGACCGAAACGCCTGCTACAATAGCTATACCTTGTTGTGTAACATTGTTTTGAGTATAAGTAATGAGGCATCGAGTACTCGACAACGCAGTGAGCCGTAGCTCTTCGAGAAAAAAACTACTGTGGTCAGCCGTAGGGATTGCCACCTTATTGGTAGTAGCGTTTAAGGTAATATTTTCTTCTGATACCGACCCTACTACAGCAAAGTATTGAGGCTCAGACTCCCCTCCATCGTCAAAAGCAATCATAAACTTTGAATCGTCTAACCTTGCGATGTCCAGGTTTTGGGAGGGTTGTGATGCCAAAGTAACCACCAATGCTTGCGATCCAAAAGTAATGGTTCCAGTAGGGGTTAGCTTTCCTGCAATTACATACCTGTCGTTGAGTGGCACCGCGTCATACACTACCACAAAAACACTGTCATTGATTCTGGCAGCCCGCAAATTATGTACTGCATCAGTTTCAAATGTATATTCGCTGCCCAGTGGCAAAGTAGCAGGAGTTGCCAATAACTTCTTACTATTTAAATAGTTTACTAACTGAGGAACAGAAGCGTGCTTTTGTGCATATTTTTTAACCTTCTTTTTCCAATGCAAGGTATCAGTAGGAGTAAAAGCATAAGAAGGTAAAATGTATGTAACACACAATAACAAAACACCCATTGCACGCCTGTAAGCGTTAAAATAACGTTGCCTGAAAATTTTCATTATTAAACGATTAGCAATTGTTTTTGAATAAATGTTGGGTTGGTTGATATAACAATTTACGATAAATTCATTGTTCAAGTAAAGGGTTAATCCCTTATTTTTTTTAGAGGCAATCTCAGGTAGGAACTTCATTCAATACGATAAACAGCTGTTCAAAGGTCAAAAAGTGGGTCAGAAAACATATTTTGCCCACTAGTACTCAGTCAAGAATAAATTTAGGGATACATTTATGAAATAGCGCTGTACTTCTTCGTTGCGAAAAATTCACGTAGCTAATAATCCGATAGGCATCGGAATTCAAAAAGCGAACTTTGATCATTTTTGGCACTAAATTATTTTACTGTGCCAATAAATCTTATCCCAACTCACTCCTTGACGAAGCACCAGACAATGATGGCTTTATTTTTTTTTTGAACAATGATTTAGGTCATCTGAAAAATGATCTATAAAACTTAAATTTGCAGTATATGATACACCATGTTTTAAGATTGTATGCCTAAACCTCGAACTAAAGCAGAATTACTTGATACCAGTCAGAAAAATTACTCGCTTTTATGTGAGTTAATTGCTGGTTTTGATGAAGATATACAAAATACCACATTTCCTGAGGGATATCTTAACCGTAATATTCGGGATGTGCTGGCTCACTTGCATCATTGGCATTTGTTAATGACAGAGTGGTATACTATAGGAATGAATGGGCAAAAACCCGCTATGCCTGCTGAGGGTTATCGTTGGAAAGATACTCCTAAACTTAATCAGGTAATTCAAAAAAAATACGCCAATACAGAGCTATTCCGAGTAAAAATATTGTTCGACACTTCATATAATATTGTTCAAAAACTCATTCTCCAACATAGCAATGACGAGTTGTTTGAAAAGAAACACTACCCTTGGACAGGGTCTACATCATTGGGAGCTTACCTTATCTCGGCCACAGCCAGCCATTATGATTGGGCTTACAAGCTAATCAAAAAATGTGTGAAACAAGCTACTCAAACCGTTTAAACCTGTATTTTGACTTTATTCAAGACAAAAACGCTTATAACTCATTTAAGCAAGGAATAAATTAACTCCCCCTCAAACCAATAGTCTAAATCCTCGTTGAAGTTTATATAAATAAGTAATAAACTTAAATTAAATGAGTATGAGTTTTGGATCTATTCAGGCAATGATTACGTCTTTGAAAAACAATCAACGTAACAGACAATCGCCGTTTGATAATACCAACCCTCAAGGGATAGGAGAAGTTAAAAATACAGGTTTTCCTGAAAGGGATACAACACCAGAGCAAAGGCAAGCCTGGCAAACTCGTTTCAAAAAAGAACGTCAGCGTAAAGATATGATAATGTGGACGGTAGGAGTTACTTTTTTGGGAATATTGGTGGGTATAGTTTGTTACCTGACATAACTGTAAATTATTAATACAGGCTCAGATTGAATGAAAGACGCTCAATCAGAAGCAGGCTAATTTAGTAGAGGGTCAGTAGTGAAAATAATTAACAGAAAATGTTTAATTGGATTGGTTGGAGTATTAAGGGGAAGGATTTAGATAGAAGTACATTGCTTGATAATAAGGTAAGAAAACCTCTACAACTTTTAGAGGTTTTACCAATAAATTTCATAACAAACATTGACCTATACTATTAGTATGGGTCAGGCGGGTTGCGCCAAGAAACTCAAAGCTTGGTTTTCACGGGTAAAATAATAGTTACCACGGTGAGTAACTGGTGTATTACCTTTGCGATGAAAAGACGTGATTTTGGTTAAAAAACGTCCCGAAACATTTAAGGGTAATAAGAATGCATTGACTCGCTTTTCGCTCAAATTCAATTGTGCCATTTCTTCTACCGACTGAGGATACCAACGTTCGGTGAGCCATTCCAGGTCTTCAGCAGTAATGCCATAACACTCTCTTTGATCTAAATACCAATGATTGCACTGGTTGTCTTTAGCAATTTTTAGTGCTTGGGTCCAGGCTTCTTTGTATAAATCAGGAGATGAATAACCAAATAATTGAATACGAATTACATGTAATCGAGAGTCGTAATATATATAGGTGATTTTATTTAAAAAACTTTTCACTCTTGTTGTAAAGTTACAGGGTCAAATAATTTATATTTCTCGTCATCATAAAAGTATTACTATTCTCTTACCTAAAAAAATCAATATCTTTTGCTTAGCTACATGTGTATTTAGCCTTACATATATATGGCATACACCCATTAAACCTTCATTTCTTTGGCTTTCCTAAAAAAAACCAACCGATCTGATATATCGTATTTTTTACTTATAAAATAGCGATTACTCCGTTTAAACCAATGATTTGTTTCTTATCACAGGCTTCTACAACCGTTTAAAATCGATAATATGCTCGAATGAGGTAGAAATATTACAACCAATCTATATATTTCATTTTAAAACATAATATCAAAAAAAGGTTCTTTTTAAGTACTATTAATACTTATTGACACTTTTTTTCTAATACATTTTTGCAAAAAAATTCGCTTAATCTTTTCCTACATGAGTCTTTAGCACACTAAAAAACAAAACAAGTAGGTGCAGCGACAAACCATTTAAAACCCAAATTAGTTAGAATTATGTGTTATCTTTGTATAGCTAAAATTTAAATAGGATTCAAAAAGAACAACATATATACTTTATGAATATTACTCAGGAAGCGGTTTTAAAAGCTCTTAGTACAGTAGAAGAGCCAGACCTTAAGAAAGACTTGGTTACTTTGAATATGGTAGACAAGATTAGCATAGATGGTAATAAAGTTAGTTTTACAATAATATTAACCACTCCTGCTTGCCCATTAAAAGAATTGATAAGAAAACGTTGTGAAGATGCCATACATGAACATATAAATAAAAAGGTGGAAGTAACAGTTAATATGACAGCTGAAGTTACTTCTACTCGATTTGGTACTACACCAGTATTGCCCAAAGTAAAAAATGTAATTGCTATAGCCTCTGGCAAAGGTGGGGTAGGTAAATCTACAGTTACCTCTAACCTGGCAATGGCGCTTACTAAAAGTGGAGCAAAGGTTGGCTTGCTCGATGCTGATATTTACGGTCCATCTATACCTACAATGTATGGAGTAGAAAACGGCAAACCCGAAGTAACCGAAGTAGATGGTAAGAATATGATTTTGCCCATAGAAAGCCTAGGGGTAAAAATTATCTCTATGGGCTTTTTGGCACCAGCCGAAAACGCTGTAGTTTGGCGTGGTCCTATGGCCAGTAAAGCACTGACTCAGTTTTTGGGTGATACTTTGTGGGGCGAGCTAGACTATTTACTCATTGACTTGCCTCCTGGCACCAGCGACATACACCTTACTTTGGTACAGGCGGTTCCTGTCACTGGGGTGTTGATTGTAACTACTCCACAAAAAGTAGCCTTGGCCGATGCTATTAAAGGGGTGGCTATGTTCCGTCAGCCTCAAATTAATGTGCCAGTATTAGGAGTAGTAGAAAATATGGCTTATTTTACACCTGCCGAACTCCCCGACAATAAATATTATATTTTTGGCAAAGATGGGGGTAAAGAGTTATCAAGACGTTTTGGGGTACCATTTCTAGGAGAAATACCTTTGGTACAAGATATAAGAGAAGGAGGAGATAATGGAGTACCTGCAGTACAAGATGCTGATGAAACAACCGTTAAAGCCTTTGAAGGGCTTGCCCAAGGCCTTGCCCAGCAAGTAGCTATACGTAATGCAAGCCAGCCTAAAACACAAAAAGTAGAAATTAAAGTATAGCAACCTGGGGTTGCTTAGCTCAAACCAAACGAATTTATGGATACTACAATAGATATGATAGAGCGCGTAGATAACGCACTAGATACTATTCGCCCCTACCTCAAAACAGATGGAGGTGATGTAAAAGTGCTGGAGGTAAGTGAAGATGGGGTTGTTAAACTAGAGCTGATGGGTTCTTGTGGCTCTTGCCCTATGTCAGCTATGACATTAAAGGCAGGTATAGAAGAGTCTATCCGTAAGGCAGTACCAGAGATTACTGCAGTAGAAGCAATTAACATGACCCCTATGTAATATTATGCTTTGAACGGCCTAGGTGACCAAAAATCACTTACTGGAATGGTTATATTGTTTTCGCAGCAACCTGAAAACCAGATTTTTTATTCCGTTTGATGTATATATGACAAGGCATACTTTTATACGAGAAATGAGGTACTTTATGTCACCTCATTTTTTTTGCCCTTAAGCGGACATTTTTTTTACTGTAGATACATCTCATAGAACTACACAAATGACTTAACCGCAGAATGAAGCTCAAACTCGACACAACTATTCCATTAAATGATACCTCTGATAGGGGTACTTCTTTAAAAGTTTTATCCTATAAGGAGCTACCATCAATTTTTGACTGACAAGTTCCTTTCAGGACAGGTTTTTCGTTGCTCAGCTACCAGTTGTAAATCCCGCAAAGTGGGGGTATTTTGTTCACTTGAACTGCTTTACTTTTTCGTTTTATACAGAACACAATCATTATTTATTATCTTGACTCTATCTAATGGCAAATTACACAACTATACCAAAGCTTGTTCTTTTACTACTTTTAACGATATTCCAAGTGACTGCTCAACAAACTCCAGTGCGCTGTGTGCCCCATTCATCCTCGCCTGACTTTGAGCAGTGGTTACAGCGTAAAATCACCAACCCAATTAACAAACGAACAACTGCCGAAGTAGTCACTATTCCGGTGGTGGTGCATGTGGTGCATAACGGCGAACCAGTAGGCGAAGGCACCAATATATCTCAGGCACAAATAGTGTCTCAAATCAGGATATTGAACGAAGATTTCAGAAAAAAACTTAATACCAATGGATATAATACTCACCCGGCAGGAGCAGATATAGAGGTAGAATTTCAACTTGCAATTCAATCGCCGGAAGGCATACCTACTGATGGCATTGTACGAGTAAAAGGAAACAAAAGTGTTTGGGATACACCAGATGACCAAACTCTGAAGGCCTTGAGTTACTGGAACTCTGCTAATTATTTGAATATATGGGTATGTGATCTGGATGGTTTTTTAGGATATGCTCAGTTTCCGGAAACCGATGTAGTGGGCATTCCCCAAAATGGCACCACTAAAAACCCCGCGACAGATGGAATAGTCATTGACTATCAAGCTTTTGGAGATACAGGCAATGTAAAAACTCCCTTTCACCTGGGGCGTACTGCTACCCACGAAATAGGTCATTACCTGGGGTTACTACACATATCGGGCGATGGTAATTGTCCTACTGATGATTATTGCGCTGACACTCCTCCTGTAAACTTTCAGACATCAGGTTGCCCCAGCCCTAAACCACTTGCCTGTGATGGTGTAGAGGCACAGATAGAAAACTACATGGACTATTCAGACGATCCTTGTATGAATCTGTTTACAGAAGAACAAAAACAACGCATGCGTACTGTACTGGCAAATAGCCCTCGAAGAAACTTTAAGAATTCTCCTGGTTTGCAGGTGGCAGTACTTACACCAAACAACGCCAGTATAGTGACCATTAGCCAAACCCAACACTCGTTGTGCACACAGGAAATAGCTCCTAAAATATTGTTACGAAACTTTGGAAACAACGAACTAACATCGCTTACGATAAAGTATGAGGTAGATGGGGGCAATATACAAACTTTTGAATGGCGGGGTAACCTTGCCTCGCTGGATACAACTACAGTTGCCTTGCCTGATACTCAGGTATCAAGAACTACACATGAGCTTAAGGTATACAGCGAGCTACCTAATGGCAATGCAGATTCTCAGCCAACCAACGACACTAAAACTCAAACCTTTGAGGTATTGCCACTGAACGAACTGCCTTTGAGGTATGACTTTACTGATAATACCATCTTAAACACCCTCTGGCAAATTAACAACCCAGATGATAGCGAAACCTGGCAACCCACTACATTGGCTGTACAAAACCAAATTTCGGCAAATGACGCGATGCTATTGTCTTACTTTGACTATCCACAAACAGGTGCACTCGATTACCTGATTTCGCCCTTGTTGGATATAAGCAATGCTCAAAGCCTTATTTTAAGTTTTAGGGTGGCTTATGCTCCCTTTAAAGACGAAGACTTGGTGTCAAGAGATGGGCTAAAAGTGGGGGTAACTACTGATTGTGGTAAAACCTTTATAACAGCATACGAAAAATATGGCGATACGCTTGCTACCGATGAGGCAGTGAAGGAAAACTGGAAACCAACACAGGATAGTCATTGGCGTACCGAAAAAATAAACTTAGGTGCTTGGCTGGGTAATTCGCAGCTTCAAGTGGCTTTTATTGGGGTAAATGCTTATGGAAACAATATTTATATAGATGATGTCTCATTGACAACTACCCCTTTGTCGACCAACCCCAATGATTTTGTGCGCATTGCTCCCAACCCTGGACAGGGTACAGATATAAAAGCAAACCTGCAACTGCCAACAGTAGTATCTACACTTGATTGGGCATTATTTGATCTCACAGGTAAAAAGGTGAGGTCTGGAAAAATTTCCAAAGCTCAATTTCAATCATTTGCTATTACAAATGCTCAGGATAAGCAAGGGGTTTATGTTTTAAAAATAAGTACCTCTGACTACAATGTTGCCAAACGAATAGTTTTGTACTAAAGTAAAACTACAAAATTCACCTAACTACAGAATGAAGTTCAAGCCCCACACTCTTCGCTTATCCATTGAACTTCGTCTGTTCTGATCATTGTACTTCTTCAATCAAAGGTTCTGCAAGGTGAAGCCAACAGATACTTGCCTTTTTCCCTTCATTAAACTCGAAAACAAAAACCCTGAACATTTTCACACTCAGGGTTTTTGTTATAAGTAATAACAAGTAATTAGCTATGAATCCTTAGATACCGATGCTACAAGCAAGGGTAACTCACTCATAATATGGCTATTACACCTACCAATAGTCCATAGTATTTAGTCGATAGTCCATAGCTGATTCGAGTAAATGTTCACCTTATTAAATACTGTAAACCGAACTTGTGAGCTCAACGAAGTTAATCAGTGTTTTATATTAAGATTGCGTACTCACTTTATTTTCAAAAGTGTTTCGGTTTTATGCCTAAACACCCAGTTAAATAGTTTTTAAATTCATAAATAACTGATAACCGAGCCTCTGGCGAGTCCTTAGATACCGATGTATATCGGTGCTCAACAAAGTTAATCAGCAACCAACTTTGACTAAAATCACTGAGGAGTATTGACCTACTCATTAGATGTATTTAATTCTATCTCGGTTTTATCCTTTCAAAATAGCTCTTGAAATCACTACTTTTTGAATTTCAGAGGTTCCTTCGCCAATGGTACAGAGTTTAGAGTCACGATAAAATTTCTCTACCGGGAAATCTTTCACATAACCATATCCTCCAAATATTTGTACAGCTTCGTTAGACACTCTCACTGCTACTTCAGAAGAATAATACTTGGCCATTGCAGATTCTTTACCTACTTTCTTACCAGCATCTTTTAAATCAGACGCACGCTCAGTCAATAGTTTGGCTGCGTCTATCTCGGTTGCCATATCTGCCAATTTGAACGATATTCCCTGAAAATTAGCTATAGACTGTCCAAACTGTTGTCGCTCTTTGGCATACTGTAAAGCAGCTTCATACGCTCCTTCGGCAATACCAATAGACAATGCTGAGATAGAAATACGCCCACCATCTAAAATGGCCAACGCCTGACGGAAGCCATCGCCTACATTGCCCAATATGTTTTCTTTAGGGATGCGACAATTATCAAAAATCATTTCAGCTGTTTCAGAAGCGCGCATTCCAAGCTTGTTCTCTTTTTTACCTCCAGCAAAACCCATTGTACCACGTTCTACCACAAAAGCAGATGCATTACCAGACTCATTGGGTTCGCCGGTACGGGCAACTACCACTGCTATATTTCCTGAAATACCATGTGTAATAAAATTTTTGGCTCCATTGAGCACCCACTCGTTTCCGTCTAACACGGCAGTAGTACGCATGTTACCAGCATCAGATCCAGTATTGGGTTCCGTAAGCCCCCAAGCTCCTATCCATTCGCCAGTGGCAAGTTTAGGCAACCAGCGTTTTTTTTGTTCTTCACTGGCAAATTGTAAAATATGGTTGGTACACAAAGAGTTGTGTGCTGCCATAGACAAACCAATAGAACTATCTATTTTAGATACCGCCACAATAGCGGCAACGTATTCTTTATACCCAAAACCAGACCCGCTATATTGTTCTGGAACTAACATTCCCATTAGGCCTAGCTCACCCATTTGGGTAAATATCTCTCGTGGAAAAGCTTGTGTTTCATCCCAGTCCATCATGTAGGGGCGGATGTGTTTTTCACCAAAATCGGTAACGCTTTGGGTTATTTCGGCAATGATTTCTTCTCGCTTGGACAAAGTTTCTGTGTGCATGTTAAATTGAATTTTTCAATGCGAAAATAGAAATAAAATTATACTATAACAACCTCTCGCGTATTCTCAATTATTTTAAGGGCAATCCAAGTCTACTGACTTCCTGTTTATTAAGATATAATTTGGCGAAAACTTAAAAAGCCGAATTAATTTCCCTTTGAGAGGTAGTTTTATTTCAAAAAAATTTTTTATGTTTCAAATTCTTACACCTAACATTATCATGTGTACTTTTGTTTTGTTTATAACATCATAGCCTGCCTGCATTTACGCTTGTTGATGGCTTTCATGAATAAGTGATAATGATTACTGCATTATTTCGCAAAAACTGGTAATTAAAGTAATAAACTTATAGTTTTGTCTTTTAGTAAAGCTTCCAAAAATAACCTAATCCATAGAATGACATCTCAGGCAGGGGTACTTCTTCAAAAAACAGAGGCTACAGCTATGCTGTGCCGAGCTCTGCAAAGCTAATATTTCCATAGCTTTGGCGAATGTTTTTTTCATCGTTCACCTACCAACATATTTTGTTCTTCTGGGCTACTTTATTTTTTACGTTTTACTTAAGAAATGGACAAAAAATAACTTTCTGATTTTGGGGCATGTTTTACTGCCAAGGCTTGATCGTTTTTGCGTTTAGCAATTACCGTTAGTTCAAACAAGGCGTTACCTACCTCTGAAATGAGCAATTTATTCATGAGATATTTCTAAGGAATGTGTCAAAATAAACTTACCCTGACAAGTTGGGGCTATAAGCATTTTTAACACCCATTTTTCCTGACATGCTTTGTAAAAAATTATCCTGTAAGGAACTGCCATAGCTTTGGCTATTAGCCACTATCCTGCAAGCCTTGCTCAACATCCAATGGATATTACCTTGTTTGTCGGAAAAATAGCTGTTTAAATCTCTATAAAACTTTATTTTTTCGCCATTCCTAAGGGAGCAAACAAAACATAATTACAGGTTCTAACCAATTAAGGAGGGATCAGAGAATAATTTATACTTTGGCATCCTTAAATATATCCCTTATGGTATTAATTTCTCACACAAATTACTAAATTGTGATTGATGTGAGCATCAACATTCATTAGTTATGTCATTCTAAAATCAAGCAACTGTTTGCTATTTAGCTATTCATATTTAATGAGAGGGATATCCAGTAATTGTACAACAGTCAGAATGTGTATGTTGTTTTATTGGCACTCTTTGACATAAAAAATACATTGCCATCACTAATAATTTGATATATGAAAATAGCAGTAGTTGGTACTGGGTATGTAGGTTTAGTTACAGGTACCTGCTTCGCCGAAACCGGTAATAATGTTACGTGCGTTGATATAGATACCGAGAAGGTAAACAAGTTAAAAAAAGGTAAAATCACTATTTACGAGCCAGGTTTAGATGTATTGTTTGACCGCAATATCAAACAAGAACGCCTTAAGTTTACCACCAACCTTGAAGAAGGCATCAAAGGGGCTCAAATCATCTTTTTGGCGTTGCCAACCCCCCCAGGTGAAGATGGCTCCGCTGACCTAAAATATGTTTTGCAAGCAGCCAGCGATTTAGGGCATTTGCTAGAGGAGTACGCTGTAGTTGTTGACAAGAGTACAGTACCTGTAGGCACCGCCGAAAAAGTACACGCCAAAATTGCCGAAAATGCCAAGGTAGACTTTGATGTAGTGTCAAACCCTGAATTTTTGCGTGAGGGTGTGGCGGTAGAAGATTTTATGAAACCCGATCGGGTAGTAGTGGGTACCTCGTCTGAAAAAGCCCGCAAATTCATGGAAAAACTCTATATGCCATTTGTACGCCAGGGCAATCCTATCATATTTATGGATGAGCGCTCAGCTGAGATGACAAAGTATGCTGCCAATGCTTTTTTGGCTACCAAAATTACTTTTATGAACGAAATAGCCAACCTTTGCGAGAAGGCTGGTGCCAATGTTGACAATGTTCGTCAAGGAATTGGTACTGATACGCGTATTGGTAAGCGTTTTTTATTTGCAGGTATTGGCTATGGAGGAAGCTGTTTTCCTAAGGATGTACAGGCACTGGAAAAAACAGCCAATGAGTATGAGTATGACTTTAAGATACTAAAGTCAGTAATGAATGTAAACCAAGAACAAAAAACCAAGTTGTTGCCTCAGTTAAAGGGTCATTTTAACAATGATCTAAAGGGTAAAACTTTGGCAGTTTGGGGGCTTTCGTTTAAGCCATATACCGACGATATACGCGAAGCACCTTCATTGGAAAACATTCATGCATTGCTGGCAGAGGGCGTAACAATAAAAGCTTATGACCCTGAAGCCATGGACAATGTAAAGCAGGTAGTTGGCGATAAGATAGAATATACAGACAGTCCTTATGGTGCACTATTAGACGCTGATGCGCTACTAATTTTTACAGAGTGGCCTGTATTCAGAACACCAGATTTTGAGGTAGTAAACAAGTTGCTCAAAAACAAGGTGATCTTCGATGGAAGAAACTTGTTTGAGTTGGAGCAAATGCAAGAGCTTGGTTACAAATACTATAGCATTGGACGAGAAGTAGTAAAAAACTAAGGCAGGATGATAAGCCCATAAAACACTCTTATAAAGTGGTTCTATGGGCTTATTTTATGTAGATGGTTATAATACTGTCAAATTTCTTCTAAATTTATCTAATAAATACATATTCATGAAAAGGGTTTTGATCACAGGAGCAGCAGGTTTTTTGGGCTCTCACCTTAGCGATCGTTTTATCAAAGAAGGGTACCATGTTATAGGAATGGATAACCTGATTACAGGTTCAATGGATAACATAGAGCACTTAATGCCCCTCAAAGAATTTGAGTTTCATCATCACGATGTTTCTAAATATGTGTATGTAGCAGGTGACTTAGACTACATTTTGCACTTTGCTTCACCTGCCAGCCCTATTGACTATCTTCAGATTCCTATTCAAACGCTTAAGGTGGGCTCTTTAGGTACACACAATCTATTGGGGCTTGCCAGGTCAAAAAAGGCCCGTATGCTAATTGCCTCCACTTCAGAAGTGTATGGAGACCCCTTGGTACACCCTCAAAACGAAGACTATTGGGGCAATGTAAATCCAATTGGTCCCCGTGGAGTATACGACGAAGCAAAACGGTTTCAGGAAGCCATTACTATGGCATACCACACATTTCATGGACTCGAAACCCGCATCATTAGAATATTCAATACTTATGGTCCTCGTATGCGTCTGGATGATGGTCGTGCCTTGCCGGCGTTTATAGGACAAGCTTTACAAGGCAAAGATTTGACGGTGTTTGGCGATGGTTCACAAACGCGTTCGTTTTGTTATGTAGATGATTTGGTGGAAGGTATTTACCGTTTGCTAATGAGCGACTATGCCCACCCTGTAAACATTGGTAATCCTGACGAAATCAGCATCAAAGATTTTGCTGAGGAAATTATAAAGCTTACGGGTACCGATCAAAAAATTATTTACAAAGATTTGCCGAAGGATGACCCTAAGCAACGAAAACCAGACATTACCCGCGCCAAAGAAATGCTTGGTTGGGAACCAAAGGTATCACGCGCTGAGGGACTTAAAATTACTTACGAATACTTTAAAAATTACTTAGCAAAAAAATCGGCTCAAGAAGCCCAAGTTTAACCACATGCACTAATGAAAGTTTTAATAACAGGAGGCACGGGCTTTATTGGCTCACATACGGTTATTTCATTAGTAAAGGAGGGGCTCAATCCTGTGATTGTAGACAACTTTGATAACTCATCACCTTACATCCTTGAGGCATTAGAGAAAATAACGGGAACGAAACCTTCTTTTTATAATGTAGATTGCAACGATGCACAAGCCCTTGACCAGGTGTTTATGCAAGAAGGCAATATTCAGGGGGTCATCCACTTTGCTGCGCACAAAGCAGTGGGCGAGTCGGTAGCAAACCCTTTGAAATATTATAGAAATAACCTTGGATCACTTATCAACTTGCTAGACCCTATGCTGAGGCACAAGGTAAGCAGTTTGGTTTTTTCATCATCTTGTACTGTATACGGGCAACCAGCTACGCTTCCTGTTACAGAAACGGCGGCGGTAGTACCTGCGGCTTCGCCTTATGGCAATACCAAACAAGTGTGTGAAGAAATTATCAAAGACACAGTTGCCAGCAATGTTCTTAACCCTGAGCAATCGGCAATGAATGCAGTATTATTGCGGTATTTCAACCCTATTGGGGCACACCCCAGCGGACAAATTGGAGAACTCCCACTGGGTGTACCAGGCAATTTAGTACCTTTTATTACACAAACTGCCGCTGGCATACGCCCACAACTTACAGTGTTTGGCAACGACTACAATACCCCTGATGGTACTTGTATACGTGACTATATACATGTGCTCGACCTGGCAGATGCTCACGTAAAGGCTTTGCGATTTGCGGCCAATGTTGCTGACAAGAAAGGGCTTTGTGAAGCTTTTAATATTGGTACTGGCAAGGGGCACTCGGTCATGGAGTTGGTAAAAACTTTTGAGCAGGTAAGTGGTTTATCACTCAATTATTTATTAGGCGAACGCCGTTCAGGAGATATTGAACAAATTTATGCCTCGGTAGACAAAGCCCAGCAACAATTGGGTTGGGTAGCCCAAAGAGACATAGAAGAAGGGCTACGAGACGCCTGGAACTGGCAAAAGAACCTGGAAAGCCTGGCTTTAGATAAAGCCTAAAATACCTAAAGGCAACGGGTTGATTGCTCGTTGCCTACTTTTATCATCAATTCAACATCAAGATGAAACAATTTTCTTTATTTTGCCTATTGTTACTTTGGATGGTGGGAGCTTGTAAGCCTTCAGACTCTAAGGGTTCAGGTAATCAAAAAGATTCGAGTAACCATTCTACTATTGATCAACCCTCAAAACCAAATAAACCTCAGGGTAACACACCTCCTGTAAATCCTTATTCCAAAGCATTGTTTGAGACCAAGATAATTGATAGTGAAGAGGGCACTTTTGGCTACGAAATAACGGCAACAGTGAACGGTAAAACACAACGTATCCGTCAAACACACAAACCGAGTTTACCAGGCATCAAGGGATTTGACACCAAAGCTCAAGCCCAAAAAGTAGCCGATTTTGTGGTGAACAAGATTAAGACACAGGGCTTTCCTCCTACAGTTACTCCAGAAGAGCTGGCACAATTAGGAGTAGTGAAGTAAGTTGCTTTTGATAGTAAATACTTTTAAACAGACTGATACTGCCAAATGTGACCAGTTTCCTCCTATCAATCCTTCCCACCTTTCGGTTCATTTTTTTGCCAATGCCTGAGTAAAAAAGGCCACCAACGCCGACTTTGGGCAATGAGCCAATAACTAAACACCATATAGGCTGCCCACGCAGCTACTATACCCAAGTCAGCATATTCGGGAAACCAAGTCTTGAAGGCTTCGTTTTGGCTAGTTTGAAGGGGGATAAGCGAAAAAACCCGGATAATTGGTAAACTTAGGATTGCCACCATTACCAGTACCCACTTGCTTTCAGCTTGAATACGCCAGAGCACCAGTGTCATGATAAAAGGATAACCCAAAAATATAATACGGGTCATATCACGCCCTGCCAGTATTCCTAGCAACAAATGTAAAGCACTGAATACAATCAATACAGGTAGTATCCTCAGTTTTTCAGGAGGTTTTGCTACATTTTGCCAGGCAAGCAACCACCAACCACCAAAGCCTACAAACATGGCTACTACCCAACGCAATAGGTCTAGCGGGTTTTGTAGGGTTTCGCGCAAAAAAAATAACAAGGTAATGAGCGAATTTTTACCCTCCCCTCCCGCTGGAGTAAACCAATGATTGAGCAAAACCTTGGTAACCAAGCCTAGCAGCACAACCGTGCCCAACCACCAAAACTGCTTATAAGTTGGTTTTGCGGAAAAAAATCGCTGTTGAATAAGTTCATATAATGCCCATACGATGATCAAGGCAAGCCAAGACTCTTTCTGAGCCACTGCCACAGGAGTAACAGGTACCAGTAGCCATAGCCAACGGGGACGAATAAATACCAGTAACAACAAACTATGCAATAGGTAAATTGGTACATCTACTGTAGCAAAGTCATATACATTGAACCGTACAATGCCTGTCCAGTGAAAAAGTAACCAACTCCCTCCTATCACTTGCAAATGTCTGGGCAAGCTCATTGCTTGCCAGCAAAAAAGTAGAAGATGTATCGCCAACAAAGTAACCCCCCAATGCAACCAGGTAAAAGCTTGTCGGGCGTTATTGGTAGGGAGCTGAGCTGCTAACCAAGGTACTGCCACCCGGCTATGAAAAGGAAACTTGACACGGTAGGTATTTGTATTGTCCTTAAAATAATCATAAGCCGCTAGGTATTGCTTGCCATCGCAAAGTACACAAGTATCATAAGGTACCGAAGGTTGCCTATTTGTGGTGTACCACAACACCAAGACAGTTGTACAACTAAAGGCTATATGCAAAAAAACTTTTTGTGGCATTTGATTTATCAATTAACGTGTATGGCACAGTTTGGCAACCATTGCCTTACTTGCAGGATAACCTCTGTGGGCAAATTATTTTTTTCTAAATATAAGGATTCCAGTTTCTTTAGCTGTTTTATTTCTTCAGGAATATGCACGAGTTGGTTGTCACGGATAATTAAATCTTTAAGGTTTTGCAGCATAAAAATTTCTTGTGGAATGCATGCCAACTGGTTGCTATCCAGTTGTAGTATTTCGAGCTGCTGAAGGTTTTTAAATGACTTGGGAAAAGTAGTAAGTTTATTACCAGGTACAAACAACACCTTTAAATTGACTAAGTCACCTATACTGTCAGGCAAAAAAGTAAGGTCATTCATATTTAGATAAAGCTCCTGCAAGCCTTGTAATTTGTTGATTGTAGCAGGCAGTTGGGTCAGCTTATTTCGTCCTAAAATAAGCAAGCGTAAACCTGATAGTTCTGACACTTGCCAAGGTAGTTCAGTAAAACAATTTTGAGATAAATCTAATATTTCTAACCTATCAAGTTGTGCCAAAGTGGGAGGCAAATCAACTTGAGTATTTTCCAGGTTTAGGTACTCTAAGTTATTAAGCTTGCCTATTTCGTCAGAAATATGGGTCAGAGGATTGTCAGCCAGTACCAACCTTTTTAAACCAGTAAGTTGCCCAATAGCATCAGGCAATACTTCAATTTTATTATTACTCAACAATAATTCCTGGAGTTGGTGTAATTGAAATAGCTCAGGTGGCAAACCTGATACCTGGGTATTAACTATCGAAAACCAACGCAAAGCCCGCATTTGAGCAATGGCGGGTGGCAAACTGGAAATTTCTTTACTGCTTATATAAAGCCATTCCAATTGTGGGATTTGACAAACCACGCAGGGAAACTCTTTGAAGGGGTTATGAAATAAATTAAGTTTTTTGAGATGGGTAAGTTGGCTCATTTCCATTGGCAGGCAAGTCAGCAGGTTATCATACAGAATCAACTCTTCAACGTGTTGGAACAAGGCTATTTCTTTAGGTATTTGTACTGCAGGATGGTCAGTAAACTCTAAAATAGTATGATTGAACCGGGCAATATGACTTGCCTCAGCTTGAGTAGCGTCTCTATCGATGAAGCATTGAACCAAAGGCAAGTAATTGGGAACGAGTACCTGAAGTTGGGCATTGTTTTGAGCCATTTGCAGAGCCAAAGCCACATTTTCCTCTTGTGTAGAGCGAAGTAATTGTAAAAAATTCTGTTTAGTTTGGGTAGTGATGGTCATTTCTCGACAATTTGTGGTGAGTCAAACAGGTGAATTTCATTGTAAATGTGTGTGAGTATATATAAATTTGATTTTGAAGCAAAACTAAAATAAACACATGATAGCAGTCATTCAACGGGTAACGGAGGCCTCAGTCACTATAGACCAACAAGTAAAAGGAGCAATAAACCAAGGACTGTTGGTATTGTTGGGCATTGCAAGCGAAGATAATGAGGAGGATATTGAATGGCTTGTAAAAAAGATTATCAATTTAAGGATTTTTGGCGACGAAGAAGGAAAAATGAATTTATCTTTGAACGATGTAGCCGGAGATATTTTACTCATTAGCCAGTTTACCTTACACGCCAGTACTAAAAAAGGCAACCGCCCCTCTTATATAAAGGCAGCCAAGCCCGATGTGGCCATACCTATATACGAACACTTTATAAAAATAATGGAAAAGCAACTAGGCAAACCTATAGCCACTGGAGAGTTTGGGGCTGATATGAAGGTAAGGTTGTTGAACGACGGACCAGTAACGATTATGATTGATACCAAAAATAAACAGTAATTGTTTGTCACGGTATTTGTTGATATTTTATCAAAAAACTCTAACTGTTTCACCTCTTACTTTTGAATGGAGTTGGCACGCAAACAACTATGACAAAACAACAGTTTTATAACCTGGAACAAGCCCTTAAAAACCCCTTACAGGTAACAGAGCTTATACTACGCTACCAGAAAGACCTACCACTGGAAGAAATTGCCCAATTAAAAAACCTTGAGGTATTGCACTTGCACCACCATCCTTTTAAAAACCTTCCCGAAAACCTCCAGAGTTTGTCAAAACTGCATACGTTGAGTTTAATGCACACCCGCTCGGCAAAAGTACCAGAGTTTATATTTGACATTACCTCGTTGCAGTCACTTAACTTGTCGTACAATCCTATTAGCCGCCTGCCCCACAATGCACAAAACCTGGTACGCCTTCGGGAACTTTTTCTACACAACTGCAAACTTAAGGCTTTTCCTGCCAACATTCATAAACTGGAACAGCTGGAAACCTTGAACCTGGAAAACAACCAAATAGAACACGTACCACCCAGTATTGGACAACTGAGTAAACTCCAGAGCCTCATACTTACCAACAACAACATTCAGGGTTTACCTGGGGAGTTTGCTCTGCTCAATGTAAGCAAGCTACACTTGGGCTCTAACCCTTTTTATAACAACCTCGGGCAAAAACAAAAAACGATTGGGGCTTTGCTTAAGCAGTTTCAACATAGGAACTATACAGAAAAACAACGTAAACTGTATTTTCAGATTTTTATGGGGGTGACTGACGAAGCAGAAAAACTGGCATCCTATGAAGAGTTTTTAGAGGGATTAAACTCTCCAAATCAGGTAATTCGCCTCAATGCTTTGTCTTATTTGCTTGAGAAAGCCCCCAACCCTTTTATCAACCCTAACCCCCACCAAATGCACATCCATTTGGCAGGTAAGTTTAATGGGTTTGACACCAAACAGCTAGAAGAGCAACTGCAAAACACCAATATTGTAATAGATGAGCGTCTCAAAAAAAGTACAACACACCTAGTAGTGGGCGAAAACCCCAAGAAAAAACTCAATAAAGCCCTGGAGATGGGTATTCCGATAGTGGCACAGGGACGTTTGAAAGACTTCTTGCATACAATTGAAGATCATTACCTTGCTAAAAACGATGCAGCTACTTTGCAAATGGCTAAAAATCTGGCGGATTTGCTGCAAAGCCACGAAGAAAACAACCAGGAACTGGGGCTCGAAATGGCTATGGGAGGTGGAATACACCCTTCTTTTTTTTATGATTTATTGTTGCTGTATTTATGGAACCGCAACCTAAAAATTAAAAATCAAACTGAAAAGGTACTGGAAAAACACCTGAGTTCTAACTTGTTTATCCACCTGAAAACCAACGCCAAAAACTACTACAACGACCCCAGCGAAGACGCCATCAGTACTTACCTGGAAAACATTTGTGCACACCCTGACATTGACGCCAACGAATTGGGTATTCGTTTTTTTCAAATTACTAATCGGGGCAAACGGTTTTGTTTGCGTTACCCCAAATCGTTTATAGAGGTATGCCAACAAGAGGTAAAAGGATCGGTGCTCAGGCTTACCGGGCTCAAACTTGACTTACTGAGCGACAGCATTGGTAAATATACCCACCTTAAAATTTTGTACCTGCACAACAACAGTTTATCCACTTTGCCCGGCGAATTTACACAATTACAAAAGCTGTATGTGTTATCGCTCAAAAAAAACAAGATTCAAGAGTTTCCTTTGCAACTATTGGCTTTACCTGAACTGGACAACCTCGACTTATCGTCTAATAAAATTGAAAAGCTACCCGATGACATTGGCAAGTTAACCAAACTAAAACG
The DNA here is from genome assembly GCF_000169175.1 of Microscilla marina ATCC 23134. Lineage (NCBI taxonomy): Bacteria > Pseudomonadati > Bacteroidota > Cytophagia > Cytophagales > Microscillaceae > Microscilla > Microscilla marina. The sequence goes on along the minus strand of NZ_AAWS01000052.1, from coordinate 37,851 downwards.
CCTTAATCTACGCAACAATAAATTGAATCAATTGCCCGAAAGTATAGCAAAACTTAAGCAGTTAAAAACCTTGAACCTGGAAGGTAATCCCATAAAGAAAGACGAAAAAGCCAAAAGTCAAGCCCAGGCTTTATTGCCTGGTTGTGAGATCAGGTTTTAATGTTTTATGCATTTTAAAATTAACTAATACCACCTGTTGACGTAGATTTTGTTGCGGTTGGAGCACTTCAAAACCATTTTTTGAAAAAAATGGGCGTGCCGTAATGCTCACGTTTGAGGTAATTTCACCTGCCTGTTGCTCTATAGCGTAGTTTTCTAGTACAATGGGGATTAAGTAAATAATGAATTAATTTGGATGGATTTTGTTCTCTAACGAATCGTTAAAATGGCGGAGAGTTCGCTTTCTGAATTCCGATGCATATCGGAACCTTAGCTATCTAACTTTTTGGCGATGAAGTAAGAGGGCAAAAGTCGCTGAATAAATCATTAGGAATTTAGTTCCCGTTGTACTAGTGTGTTGTAAAGTTTCTGCGCAATGCTTTGTCGCTGGAAACGATGGTGCACATACAAAAAATCAAGGTAGTTGCCTGCTTGGTTGATGGAAGCAAAACCTACTATTTGGGCATTTATTTCTGCTACCAGAAAATACTGGGTAGCTATTTTTTGCTCCCATCGGGCAATATTGTGGGCAGACTCCGCCCATACCTGGGTTTCTTCTTTTGTATAGTCTTGTCGGTTGATAGAAGTGACAGTATTACGAAATAACTCGGTGATTAGGAACACATCTTGGGTGGTGGCTTGTCTTATATTTAGGCTCATCTAAAACAGTATTATCTAATTTTGACCAATATTTTATTTAGTATTAACCAAAAGGAATAAGTATTCCACAAGTTTGCAAAACGAAACTTGTAGAATACTCATTAAGTTTAACTATATATTGTATTGGTACTGACCTTTGTCTTCAGTACTTGCTATTTTTTCTCCTTTTGTTTCTTACCTGTTTTAGTCTCAACTTTCTTTTCTTGTGCTTTTTTTGTCGCTTCAATGGCTCTTTGCTCTGCCAAATATGTCTTATATTTTTTTAACCTGACTTTGATAGCTGCAATTTCTTTGTCAAGTATTACTTTTCTCGTTCTTCTGAAAGTAGTTTTTCGTGAAAATTGTTTTCTTTTGAGTGTAACGCCTAACTGAGCAATTTTTCTTTTTAAGCCAAACCGAGTAAATTCTTCTGGTTTCTTTTTTGCTAACAACTTTTTTCGTTCTTCTTTTAAATCATCCAATAAGTAATCAGTTTTCTTTAGCATTCCTTTATAATACTGCCTTGTTTTTCGTGATACCTTGCCCTTGAGCCGAGCATTTACCCAGTTTAGATTTAACTCGTATTTAGACTTGCGGGTTTTTGCTTGCTCAAACTCCACCTTTGCCAAGCTTAGCAAATCTTGATTTACATCTTTTATCTCCTTCAGCTTTTTATAGCGTTTATTTCTTTTACGTATCGTATTTTCGCTTAGAGAAATTTTCCCTTGCAAGGTCTGTTGTTGCATCAGCAAGGCATCTTTTCTTATCCCACCTAATTCCTTGGTAAAGCTTTGTATATCATTGGCAATGCTAAAATCATCACTTTTGGTAACTTGTTGAGTGGAGGTTTGAGCTTTTACAGGCTTGCTGGCAGGTTTAGTTTTACTCGAAGGGCGTTTCGTCATCATCCCCAACATAGCATTCACTTCCTTGTTCGTTTCCTTAAAATCAGGGTCGTTAAGTGCACCTGTGATTGTCTCATTGATAGCTTCTTTTTGGGCTTCAGGACTGTCTTCTGTCAACCCCCAAGCAATAGCTATGAGTTTTTCAGAGGTACCAGTTCCATCAATAAGCTTTTTGATAATTTCATCCATTTTGACGTGCACAAAATTATTATTATCCAGCGTTATCAGTCCAGCTATTGTCCACTCTTTTCGACTATGATGCGTCACTTTTCTACCTGCAAGCTGAATATCTTTTGAGGTCAGAGTGCCCGCATTTATTGTAAGATTTCCCCCTCCATCTGTTACCCCTTGTCCAAAAGATGCAGCACCAGCCACTACTATTACAGTATGGCCTGCCACACCTACACCATTATAAGTAATTTTGAGCTTAATGGTTTCAGCAAAAACATTGAAAGAAACCAAACACAGCATAAAGCAACAAATGGCTTTTAAAGACTTGGTACTCTACCCTACTATTTTTTCGCCTCGGTTTGTGTCTTCACAAATCGCCTCGTCGTAGCGCCTGTAAATAGTGTTTTTCAGAGTTCCGGTCAGCTCGTGGAGACACGAGCTGAGGCGATGACGGTACTTTTGAAAAAAAGCTGGGTAGAGTAAAGACTTGGCATAATTGGTAAGGTATGTTAATGAATGATTATATATATGTGTCATGATTTGTAATTAGTTGTAGTATACTTTTATATTTATTTTAGTCGTAATAAATGCTCAAAAGGCATAGTTTTACTACATTAAATTGTTTTCCTTAAATGCTTTAAAAGGCTCTCAGGCAACTTCTGTCTTTCTTTTAGGCGAAGATCTACTATTTCACCTTTACTGTTTTGCTCTACTTCAAAAAAACGAGTTACTACTTCCCTCAACTTTTTTCTTGCCCTTTGTATCCTCGATTTGGTAGCAGTCAAACTTAACCCTAACAAGTGTGCCACCTCCTTTTGAGGAAGCTTCTCGATATCGCCTAAAAACAAAGGCATTCTGTACTCTTTGGGGAGGTACCGTTGAATAATAAAAATAACCAAATCACAGGTACATGTATTTTTAGAGACTGCCCTCAAGTTACTTGTCAGTTCGACGTTTTTCGCCTGAGGAAAAACTTGCTCTTTACGATAAGCATCTGCCAAGGTGTTGCGTGCGACTTGAAACAACCAAGCTTGATGGTTGTTGATTACTTTTTTTTGATCAAGCGCCAAATGCAATTTTATACCTATTTCTTGCAACACATCATTTGCGATGCTTGCTTCATGAACATTCATTTTTACAAAGTTGGACAGTTGAGGTTGATACCTTTGCCAAATATTTTCAAATTCCATTCTGACTATTAGTTTTACATCACATCCTTTAGAAATTTAGAAACGTGCATTATTTTTCTACCCTGAGCAGTTCTTAATGACAAACTGTTGAGTAATAGTTGTTTTGTTTAAATGAATACAAAATACTTTTATGCACTGTATTGCTATGCTTCAAGAGTAAGCTTCTATTCATTTTAAAAAAATGTGATTATGTCATAGATTAGATTAGTTGTATTGCACCTCTACTTTACTTTAGTCGTAAACAATGCTCAAAAGACGCAGCTTTGCTACATTATTTTTTTTGTAACCCTTTTAAAAGACGCTCAGGCAACTTCTGCCTTTCTTTTTGGTGAAACTTAATAGTTTGATTACTTTTTTTGATCAAGTGCCAAATGCGATTTCATACCTATTTCTTGCAACATATCACTTGCGATGTTTGCCTTATGAGCACTCATTTGATGTGCTACCAGAAAACATAACTTAAAAGATAAGGCTATAGAAGGAAGTCAAGAGTAGCAAGGAGGGGTATAGCAATGTACTCAATGTAATACCTGAGCTTTTTCACACAAAAGCATAAAAAAACAAAGTAAGGAAAGGTTGTAGAAACAAAAAGACATAGACTAAGTACTACTATTAAAAACACTTTATGAAAAAATGCTTCCAATTACTATGGTTAATATGCGCAAGCGGGTTTGCCCTGGCTTGTATTTGGGATGAAGACACCTTGGAAATGGAAAAACGGCGGTTTCCTGAGGCAATGGAATTGATTACAGGTAAGTTTTTGCGGCATTCGCCCGAATTTTACCAATGGCGGATCAAAGATCGGGAAGCTAAACTTAAAGTAACGCCCAAACAGTGGAGTTATTACGATGATTTGGCAGTGGCTTACGCCAAACTACACAACCACGCCAAGGCTATAGAGCTCATGTGGCAAAAAGAAAAGTTATACCCCCACCAGTATGAAACCTACGCCAACCTGGGCACTTTTTATATTCATGACAAGCAGTATAAAAAAGGACTGGAATACATCAAAAAAGCCATTGTCATTAACCCAAATGCCCATTTTGGGCGCGAGGTGTATCAACAGTATTTGGTAGAGTATGTATTGGGCAAAAGACAAAACGGGAAAACCACCCTCCCTTTAGACACATCCAATCAAACTTCTAACTTTTACAATTTTTTATCAGAAAAAACCGACAAACTAGATGTAAATCCACAAGAGGTAATCAATGGAGTGTTGGGAATGATAAAGTTTGGGAACCATGACTCACCCATACTGTTAGAGGCTTTGGGCGACTTATTGGCAATGAATGTTGGTTTACCCGAAAACGCTACCCGATTGGCTTACTTTGCCTACCAAAAGGCAGCTATAGAAGCTAAAGATAACACAGCAAAAAAAATGTACCACAAAAAAATGGCTGTATTGAATCAGGACAAACCTGAGCAACTAGACAAGTTGTTGGCACAAAGCATACAAGAAGGAAAGAAGTTTTATCAACAAATAAGAAACAATGAAATGCGCTGGATAGCTGAGGGCAAAAACCCGGAAAAAGAGTTTGCCCAAAAGTATTATAAAAAAGCAACCCACCAACCGTCAACAGACAGTATTCCTTATTTTGCTTGGCTTTTGGTAGCATTGGCAGGAGTAGCTCTGGTGTGGTTCATCACGAAGCGTAAACGCTAAATTTTCACTCATTGGTTCGCTTCTTTATCTCATATTTTAAGCCATTCTTTCTAAATTCAGCCATGATCAAATGAGTCATCAACCCATAGCTTCTCACACCGTGGCGTTGGGAATTAGCTTTAAGAAAAAGGTCATAAAATACCCTTGAAATAGGCTCAAGAGGGCTTCTAAACTTTTGCCAGTAGGCACGATCGGCACGTAAGTCGTGTACAAAACCGGGGCTAAACTTTTTGCGCAAGCGCTTGAAAGCAGTAGAATCGGTATAACGCAAGGCACTCATAGCATAACGCAGTGCCAACACATTGCCCGAATACCTAAACACAGGTGAGGGGTGATACTGGCTGGTCAGGTAGGCTATATAGTTGGCTTCGGTTTCGGAAGCAACGCCTATTTGGTGCGCCATTTCGTGGCAAATGGTGGCAGGCAATACAAAATCAACCATATCCATATTTACGTTGGCTTCTCCAGTAAAGGGAAAATAGATGCCTCCGTTGCCTACCCACGACATGAGCTGAGGTACAAACACGCTTTTTACCGAGACGTATTCGTAGGTATATTGAGGAAATTTTTTGGCAAAGTTCTCATACCCTTTTACTGCCCCTCGCAGCATTTCGGCGTGGGTCATTTTTATCTTCAGTGCCTGGCTAGTGTCTTGAGTGATTTCATTACGGCTGGAGTTGGTGAGGGTAATCAGGCGGTCGCACATTTTCTCCAGCTCTTGTGGTTGTATTTTTTTTAGCTCCAGTTTTACCGTTTGCAACAGGTTGGGGCGGTGATAGTTGAGCCCCCAAAAGAGCATAAAGAGGGCATAAAACAACGATACCCCAAATAGCCCATGCAATGCCACTTTGCCGAAGAATTGTTTCCAGGTAAGGCGTTTTTTAATGCGTCTGTATACTTGTTTAAAAAACCAATAGGTTGCCCCAAATACCAGTAGGTAAAATACGATTTGCCCAAAGGCAAAGGGCATAAAGCCAAACATAAGACGGAGGGTTTTGCTCAGAAAACGATAAAAGCCGTAGGTATACCAGCGCTCAAGGGCTTGAGGATGGGCGGCGGCCCATTGCACCAATAGTACTTGTATGGGCAAGCTAAAGGCAATGATATGTTTCCAGTATTTTTTTATGAAGGTCATAGGCTATATTGATCTATTTTTCCCGCTCTGATCGTTGATTTTTTAATGGGCTTACTTGCGTATTTGCAAATATAATAAACATAAGTTGTTCAGGCTAAGTAATGTTTATTACACGTACTCATCAGCTATATTGAACGCTGCCTTAGTATTGATCAATCTACAATATACACTACGCTTAGGCGAAAGCCTTTGGCATTGTGGTTGGTTGATTTTTTGATAGAGACGTGCATGCCACCTCCCTCTTGCCGCGAGCTGTAAACAATAGACTGAAGGTAGCCTCTATGGTTATTTTTCACTTCTATCTGGTCAGTCCACACGTGCTTTTTTTTCTTTGGATTTTTTACAATAAAGGTTGTTTGACCTGTAGGGATTGGAAAATGCATATTTGCTGGAATACCAAATAGTTGTTTGGCTACCAAAAAAGCTTCTGACCACTTTTGGGTGTTCAATACAATGGCTTTTTCTATTTGCTGATAACCACCCCAATCGCGTTTGATACTTTCGTTCATTACTTCTACTCCATTTTTTCGCAACAAATCAGCATATTTACTCACTTGGGCATTTTTGACAGGGGCGGCAAACTGAGAGAGGTAACCCTCAAACACGTACCCCACTTTACCTTCATGGCTTACCTTTGCCATTCCTCCTTTGAGGTTGTCTACTATTATTTGCTTAGAGGGCACACCTGCCAGGTATTTTACTTTGGTACCATAGGGCAACTTGGCAACTTTTTTAGCCGAAGCATTGGGCGATTGTCTTAGGATAAGCCCATTGGGGGCAAACACGTAGTAATAGGTGTCTTTTGTCAGTTGTAGAGGCTTAGCCTGGGCAATAGAGGTTGCCCAAAGACATAGTATACCCAAAGTGATATTTTTGAAAAGTGTTGTTTTCATAATTGTATGATAGTAAAAAGTCAATATAATGGATAAACTTGACATAGTAAACGATTGAGGGGTGAGTATCGGGCTTTTTTGATGGGCAGTGGTGGGCAAATAGGGTAGCTTTATTGATTACTGCGGCATAATTGGTTAAATTGCTTTTTTAATTGAGTTCAATTTACCGTAAAAAGAACAAGCCCAAAAGCCTGTTAAACTTTTGTTAAACGGGGTTTAGGTCGACTTTTGACTATAGGTTGCCTGTTGTATAAGCAGTATTGCCACAACGCTGTACAAGGTTGAACTCATATATTCTGCCTGACAGAAAAACATATTTATACTGATATTAAAATTCATGAAAAAAATACTCTTGCCTTTGCTACTCGTGTTGCTTACTACTTTGGGTGGGTGGGCACAAATCCAAAAACACGACAGTTGGTCTTATAAAGTGTCGAAAAAAGAAGTGAAAGTCGGTGAAACGGTAGACCTTATTTTTAATGTGTTGATAGATCCCAACTGGTATATGTACTCTTCTGATTTCTCGCCAGAGGTAGGGCCTACTGTTACTACATTTGAGTTTACCAAAGACCCTTCTTACCAACTGGTGGGCGGAGTAAAGGCAATTAAGCCTAAAGTAAAGTATGATTCTATTTTTGAGGGTACCGTGAAGTATTTTGTGGGCACTGCCACTTTTCGCCAAACGATCAAAGTATTGCAGCCCAAGCTCAATGTCAAAGGCTCGGTTAACTTTCAGGTATGTTCTGAGGTAAACGGACAGTGTATTCCGGGAGATGCTGATTTTAGCTTTGACAATGTTTTGCTCAAAGTAACCAAGGCAGAGAAGATTAAAGAGGCAGGCAAAACTGACAAAAAAAACGACAAGGAGGAAGCAGGCAACAAAAAGGATGAAGAGATAAAGGAGGACAGGGACAAAGAGAAGAAAGACGATGAAGAAAAGAAGGATTCAATCGAGACAACAGCTGTGAAGAATAAAGATACTCTTACTACTGATAACAAAAAATCAGCTATCACCAAGCAAAAAAAAGACAGCAAATCACCTGATAAGTCTAGCAATACATCAATTACGTCTCTACTTACATTGTTTATCTTTGCTTTTGGGGGTGGACTTGTGGCTTTGGTTACTCCCTGTGTGTTCCCTATGATTCCGATGACTGTCACTTTTTTTACCAAACAAAGCAAAACCAAAAAAGAAGGCAGAGTAAAAGCTTTAATTTATGGGTTATCTATTGTAAGTATTTTTACTATTATTGGTTCTGGGCTTACTATCATTTTCGGTATTTCTTTCGCTAACTGGCTTAGCACACATTGGGTACCTAACCTTATATTCTTTGCAGTATTCTTCATATTTGCCCTATCTTTTTTGGGCATGTTCGAGATTGTATTGCCCAGTTCGTGGGTGAATAAAATGGATCGTAGAGCCGATAAAGGTGGATATGCAGGAATATTTTTTATGGCTTTTACTTTAGTATTAGTATCATTTTCTTGTACTGGACCTATTTTTGGCTCTGCTATGCTCGAACTAACTCGCGGAGGTACTGTAGTAAAACCTATCGTTGCCATGCTTGGTTTCTCTATCGCTATGGCATTGCCATTTACTCTATTTGCATTTTTTCCTTCGTGGCTCAATAGCTTGCCCAAATCGGGTGGCTGGCTCAACAATGTAAAAGTAGTATTGGGTTTTGTAGAACTTGGTCTTGCCCTTAAATTTTTGAGCGTAATAGATCAGGTATACCACCTAGAGTTGCTCAACCGTGATGTATACCTTGCTTTTTGGATTGTAATTGCATCTATGATAGGTTTTTACCTATTGGGTAAAATAAGAATGCCCCACGATAGCCCGGTAGAGAAAATAAGCGTGCCTAAGGCGGTGCTTGCAGTGGCTACATTCTCTTTTGTAGTGTATATGATTCCTGGTATGTTTGGCGCCCCATTAGACGGCTTGGCAGGTTTCCTCCCCCCACAAAATACCCAAAAATTTGACATGCACCGGGTAAACCGTAAACTAGAAAAAAACGAACGAAAGCTTGAGAAATTGGTAGAGGCTATCCAAAATGGTCAGGTACAATTAGCCAAAAACGCTGGGGTAAAAAGAGGGAAGGTGGACTTCTCGAAGGTAAAACACAGCGATAAATTACACCTACCTCACGACCTTAAGGGGTTCTTTGATTATAAAGAAGCATTGGCTTACGCCAAAAAAGTAAACAAACCCATTTTTATTGATTTTACTGGGCACGGTTGCGTAAATTGTCGCAAAATGGAACAATCGGTATGGGCAGCAGCACCCGTGCTTAAACGTTTGGAAGAAGACTATGTAGTAGTGGCTTTGTATGTAGACGATAAAACTACTTTGCCTGAGTCGGAGTGGTATACCTCTACCTATGACAATAAGGTGAAGAAAACCATTGGTGCTCAAAACTTTGATTTCCAGGTGAGTAAGTTTAACGGAAACGCTCAGCCTTATTATTGCCTGCTTGACCCCGCTACCGAAACACTGCTGGTAAAAAACACTCCGGGCTATGACCCTGACGCAGATAAGTTTGTCAAGTTTTTGGATGCGGGTTTGACTGCCTTCAAAGCAAAAAACAAAAAGGATGACAAGGCAATGGCTCGCAAATAACAAGCATTTGAATTAGCTGTAGGAAAGGGTGCTTAGGCACCTTTTTTTGTTTAGTGATCTGGAAAAAATAAGATGTGCTAATTCAAGAAAATATATTGTTCTCAGACGATTCAAAAAAAACGGTGCATAGCCAAAGCTATGAAACTTTTTTTTGAAGAATGAGGGCAATAGATACACTTTAATGGCTCAAATTATTTATGAAAGATCACTTATGGCTATTTATTCACTCATCAACCTTTAAATACCCTCCTACCTTTTCTGGTGATCTTTGTCATATTCCCCCATTACATAACTTCTAAAACAAACATTTACAAAACTGTTTAGTAGCAAGTGTAAGTTTTGCCCCAAAGCAACACCAAAAACTGCATAAGTTGTGCGCTATTTTTAGAGGGCTGAACCACACCGAGGTAGTTAAGTAAGTGAACTATGTATTATATGCGTGGTTTAGGTTACAAAAAAAGCATTATTTTTCTATTATATTTTATTTTATTGAGAAACAGGAAATGACTTGCCTTTCAGGACTGATTTTATTTGGCAAAAACAACGCTATGTAAGGATAAGACCGGATATTTAGCATAATAATCTCAATATTTGTTGTAACTTTGTATCAAACGATTAACAAAAAATTAACTTATTAAGTCGTGAAAAATACAAAAGCACTCATTGCTATATACTGTATTTTTTTTAACCCCCACACCTTTCCCTTACTGAGGTACAACCTTTTAATGTCTCTTCAAACTCGTTTTACAAACATACCTATTACACCCAACGCTTTGCCCTCAGGTAAACATTGGGTAGTATAAACTGAGGCATATGGCGAAAGGACGATAATTATTTAAAACATTAAAAAAACATTTCAATTCTACAGAATTGTGGATGCTAGAGTTAGGAGTGTTCAGAGAAATTTTTTAACATATATTGATTGGTTCATCTTCATTCTCCTTATATCTAAATTTATGGGTAAAGTTAGCGTTTCGGATTTATTTTCCCTTCTACCTGATGATTTGCTTGATAACTTAAGTCAGTCTACTGATGTAGATAAGTGGGTAAGCAAATTACCAGGCAAACTATTTATTAAGCTACTGCTATACAGCGTGTTAAACAATGAGCGTCTTAGCCTTCGGGAAATATCATCTGAGATGAGCAATCCTATATTTCAAAGTTTTTCATCTGAGATGGTCGAACAAATGGCTGGTTGGACTGGTATTCGGGAACGTTTGCGGCATATCAAGCTTCCTTTTATCGAGCAGGTATATGAACATTTTTTTGCAGAAGCTCATGCTTTATATGGAGAGAAAAAGCTTCTTGATTACCATATCAAACGTTACGACTCTACTTTGATTAAGGTATTTGGTCATTTATTACAAGGAATGAAAGTAGGTAATACATCTAAAAATAAATTTCAAGTAAAACTGACTACTGAGCACACTGATGGTTTTGGTCTCCGTGTGAGTTTCCATCAAGATCAGGCTCATTTAAGTGAAGAAACCGCCTTGCAAGAACAAATTAATCTGGGAAAACACAGTTCCCAAGATATTATAGTTTTTGATAATGGTTTGAAAGGGCGTCGTAAGTTTAAAGATTTTGATGAAGCATCTATACAGTTTGTGACCAATATAGGTAAAAAGCCCCGTTATCAGGTGAATCGTCCTCATCAGCTCCTAGATCGCCACCACCCTGATTTAGACTTTATACAAGACAGTGTTGTACAATTATTTGAGCGTGGACAACCTACCAATTCAATGGAGCATGAGTTTAGGTTGATAGAGTTTAGAGTTAAGGAAACGGGGAAGCACCTTTTTATCCTGAGCAATCTTTGGGATTTACCCGCAGAAGTGGTGGCTCAGGTTTACTTGATGAGATGGGATATAGAAGTGATTTTCAGGTTTTTAAAACAAGAAATGAACCTTACACACTTTGTTTGTAATGATCTGAATGCTATAAAAGTAATGATTTATGTAAAGCTTATTGCAGCAATGATGATCCTTATTTTTAAACAAAAAAATGCCATCAAAACATATAAAAGAGCCAAAAAACTCTTTTTGGAAGACATCTATCTTTTGATTATAGTAGAAATGATGGAAAGTCCAGACCTGAGTCAATGGTTTCTAAAAAAAGCAAAAAAAAGACTGAAAAGAGAATAGATAATATTTCTCTGAACAGCCCTAATGCTAGAGTGCATAATTAAACTTAAATCGGAATACTACAATGGAAGATACCCCTGTATATAAAGTATTGGTGGTTGATGATGAACCGGATATAGTAGAGTTGTTGCAATACAATCTTGAAAAAGCCGGATACGAAGTGAAAACTGCTAACAATGGAAAAGAAGCAATCAAGGTAGCTAAAACATTTCTACCTCAGTTGATTTTGATGGACATCATGATGCCTAAGATGGACGGGGTAGAGGCAGGTCGACAATTGAGAGAAATGACTGAGATTGCAGATACTTATATTATTTATCTTACAGCAAGGGTAGAGGAATACTCAGAGCTTGCCGCGTTTGATGTGGGTGCTGATGACTACATTACTAAACCTATTCGCCCAAGGGCTTTACTGAGCCGCATTGCTGCGTTGTTTCGTCGTGAACAAAAGAAACACCAGAAAAACGAGAAAAAAGATAAAATACAAGTGGGCAATCTTACTATAGACCGCGAAAGTTACATTGTGTATAATGATAAAACGCCCATTACGTTACCTAAAAAAGAGTTTGAAATGTTGTTCTTTTTAGCACAAAACCCTAACAAGGTATTTAGCCGCGACGAATTGCTACAAAACATTTGGGGAACTGATGTATATGTATTGGCAAGAACAGTAGACGTACACATTAGAAAAGTACGCGAAAAAATAGGTGGTGGCTATATCAAAACTGTTAAAGGAGTGGGTTATAAACTGGTGACTGATTAACCTTTTGCCCTACTTACTCCAACGCTATCATTACTATACTATAAACATCTAAATTTATGTCTTCGCGTATTGTTTCTTTACTGCTGTCTGTATCTATAGCTATAGTTACTACTGCCTTTACCTCGTTATTGTCGGGGGTATCTACAGTAGCGCTATTAGTATGCTTTACAATGGCTTTTTTTTCCTCTTATTTACTATTTTATTTTGCCCTTGAATTTTTGGTGTTCAGAGAAATCAACGAGGCATACCGAATGATAGAAAAGCTTAGAAAAAAGGATTTTAAAATAGCTAAAAAACGAAGTAAACCCTTGCTGAGTTTTGTAAAAAAGCTCAACCAGGAGATTTATACTTATGGTGCCAATAAACAGAAAGAAATTGATCACCTTAAGCAAATGGAAGTTTTTCGCCGGGAGTTTCTTGCCGATGTATCGCACGAACTAAAAACCCCTATCTTTGCTGCTCAAGGCTTTTTGCATACCTTGCTTGATGGTGCCATAGACGACGAAAATGTGCGTGACAAGTTTTTGCTTAAAGCAGTAAAAAGTCTGGATGGTTTGAATACGATGATTCAGGACTTGTTGACGCTCTCGAAAATGGAGGCAGGTTTTATTACAATGGATTACGACATTTTTGACATAAGCCAACTTACCCGCGATGTATTTGAACAACTGGAAGAACAAGCCGCCCAACGAAAAATCACTTTACGTTTTGACCAACCCTACCAAGAAGTGATGGTGTATGCCGATGCCAAGCGTATACGCCAGGTAATAATTAACTTGCTGGAAAATGCAATCAAATATGGCTCGAAAAATGGCAATGTAGAAGTGGGCTTTTCAAACAGTGAACAAAACTTATTAGATATCATGGTAAAAGACGATGGTCCGGGCATTTCAGTAGAACACCTCGACCGTATCTTTGAGCGTTTTTACCGGGTAGAGAAAAGCCGCTCTAAAGACAAAGGGGGCTCAGGGTTGGGGCTGGCTATTGTCAAACACATTTTAAGCGCTCACGATACTGAGATAAAGGTAAACAGTAAGGTAAAAAAAGGTACTGCATTTACTTTTCAACTACAGACTACTCCGGTTGACAACGAAGAAATTACTAAGGTAATGCCTCCCAGAGCATTGGAACCTACCTCTATAGAAGATTAAAAACAGGCTCGCTCAAAATACTATATATTTGGTGCCTGAAGCACACATAACAAAAAGCTGTGAGACAAAGTCACGGCTTTTTTATTTGTAGGCTTGCTTAATTTACCCTACGTTTTTCTTAGACACTTCTCTTTCTTTATGCCAAACCTTTTGCTAATAATATTTAGTTTCGGATGAGGGCTGTTAGAGAAATTTTGGAACAGGTTTTCAAATCATTTCTCCAAACAACGAGTACCTATCTATTGCTTATTGTTTTTTTAATCGTGCTTGCTCACCTACTTCAAATGTACTGATTCACAAGCAATTAGTATACTGAATAAACGCCTTATGAATAGTTTTTCCGATAAGGCAACCTTCCAACAATGTAACAAGTATACCTATGGTAAGCTACGGACAATCAGCCCTGATTTTTATGCCCGACTTTTGCTCGTAGTTACTTACAGATGCTCTCTTGAGAATGGGGATAAAATAATAATAAATGCTAAAGAAAATACTAAATACAGGCATCACTCCTGAACTCAGCAACTACCTGCGTGACAAGGTGTACTTGTCTAATGCAATTGCGATTTTACTTGAGCTAATGGGAGTAGGTTTTACATTTATTAGCTTTTTCTTTGCGCCTAAAACTATTTTGCTGCCTATCATAGGAGGCATTGGTTGTGGTTTTATTGTTTTGGCATTAAACAAATACGGTAAAAACACTTTTTCCAGAATACTCGTAGCCACCCTTCCAAGTGTTACCTCTACTTTATATTTTGCTTTTGTAGTACAAAACGATGAACCAATCATAAACTCTCTTTATTTGATTGCACTGACTTTTGGGTTATTTGTGTTTTTGGTGGCAGATCAACGCGAGCCAAAAATTTTTATCCCTTTGGTAGTGTATATGGGTTTGCTATTCTTTTTTATGGAAAAAATTATTTATTGGATAGATGTACCAATGTCAAGTAGTTTTTTCCGAAGAGGCTCCATAGAAATCATGAACTATTGTATTGGCATTGGTATGCTCATTTACTTGATGTGGTTTCTGTTAAATAAGAACCTGATGACTGAACGGCAAAACTATCAATTGATCCAGGCTTTGGAATACCAAAAACAGGAAATCGCCACTCAAAACGAAGAATTGGTTCAACAACAGGAGGAAATGAAAGCTCAACAAGATTTTATCAATGACAGGAATACTAAGTTGAGTCGTAAGAATAAACTTATTCAGCATAGCATTCAAGCAGCAAGCGCTATCCAACAAGCTGTTTTGCCTGGTCATCAGCAACTTGAAAGGTATTTTTCAGACTATTTCTTGATTTACAAACCCCGCGATGTAGTATCAGGAGATTTTTACTGGGTATGCCAACATCAATCTTGTACTTTTTTGGCAGTAATAGATTGTACAGGGCACGGAGTACCAGGGGCTTTTATGACTTTAATTGCCAATCATTTACTAGACCGGGTCATTAGAATTCAAAATATTACAAATACAGCAGATATTCTTAGCCATTTGCACAACAATATCAAACAAGTTTTGCGTCAAGAAGAGACTCAAAATAACAATGGGATGGATGCAATAATAATCAAACACACGCAGTTACCTAACCATACATTTGATATACAAGTAGCAGGTGCTAAAAATGGGCTGTTGTATAAGTTGCCCCAACAACCAGGTTTACTCGAAACAAAAGGTACTCGTAAGTCTATTGGAGGCTTTCAGAACGAGGAAATCACTTTTGAAGCAACCACTATTCACTTGCCTCCTGGTGCTATCTTATACGCAGGATCGGACGGGCTAGAAGATCAAAACAACTTTCAGAGAAAGAAATTTACCCGTAAGCGCCTCCAGGATATATTAGAAGAACACGCACACCTAAATTTAACAAAACAAAAAGAAGCATTGGAAATGGCTTTAGAAGCACACATGAGTCAAACCAAACAACGCGATGATATTCTTTGGATGGGAATCAAGCTCTAAATCTATGGCATCGCTTCTAAAATTTAGTCTTGATAGCGCATTAGTTCGGCTTCTATCACTTTTTTCGTTAATTTTAGCATTGTTGTAGATTGATTTTTTGGTTTGTATTTATGTTTAGAGCTTGTTTAAAATTAGTCAAAAGGCAGAGCTCGCCTGCGGCTTGGTTCATTAATTAGGTCTTTTACGTGATTTTCCTGATTATATATTGTCAAATTTATCAGCAGTAGCGCTGCCCCGAATCAAGTTCGGGATTCCAGAACTATTACTTCAAAATTTGACGCATCTAATCCGAAAACTCCTCATAAAATCTCCTATAACCGAAAATTTAAACAAGCTCTACCTTGCAAAAACTTCATTGCAACTACCCCTTAAATAACTTTATTGATAGAAATAGATGAAAAAACTCCAGTTCAAAGATTTAATTGTGTTTGAAGATGAAGATTACCTCATAATAAATAAACCACCACACATGTCTACCCTGGACGACCGTGCCTCTGAAGGGAAGGATAATATCATAGGGATGGCAAAAGACTATCTGGAGTCGGCACAGGTTTGCCACCGCCTTGATAAAGAAACATCGGGTATATTGGCCATTGCCAAAAACCCAGAGGCTTACCGACACCTTGCCATTCAATTTGAAAAAAGGCAAGTAAACAAGGTGTACCACGCAGTAATTGGTGGGATTCAAGAGTACAAAGATACCTTGGTAGATAGGGCTATTTTGCCCAACCGCACTGGTACCGTCAAGATAGACCTCAAAGGCAAGCCTGCACAAACTTATTTTAAAACCCTGAAAATATACAAAGCTCACACTTTGATAGAAGCACGCCCAGTAACAGGAAGGATGCACCAAATCAGGATTCACCTGGCAGTGTTGGGCTCGCCTATAGTACAAGATGAGCAATACGGAGGCAAACCGGTTTTTCTTTCTCAAATTAAAAGACACTTTAACCTTAAAAAATATGAGGAAGAACGCCCTTTGATCTCAAGGGTAGCATTGCACGCCCACGCTTTACACTTTAAGTTGCTCAATGGCGAAACCCAAATAGTAGAAGCACCTTACCCTAAAGATATGCGAGCATTGGTGAACCAATTAGAGAAAAATACTTAATAACTGAAGTTACGCAGACCTACTTATTTTGATGGTTATATGGCTTTATTGCTCAATGGTTGGGCTACGCATTGCGCAACAATATAGCCATTCAACAATAGAAGCAGGTGACCTTCAGAAAACTGCGTAACTTGAGTTAATAAATATATCTAGTTTAGCCCTACCTTCCAGACTTCTGAAATCTGGAAGGTATGAGTTTTTAAAAACGTTTTTCTTTCATAAAACCTGGCAACGTTTAAATGGTGAGACCACCTCATCAAAATCTTGACTCTTGAATACTCCATAGCACTCACAGGGCGCAACTTGAAGCTTGTCGCTAAAAGCTTGGGGCTGCAGGGGCTGTCGACTAAATACTATGGACTATTAGCAGGTGTAACAGCCATATTATGAACAAGTTACCGTAAGTACACCACATGGCTCCCTATCTTGCTTTTTACTCCCTCATGCATTCGGTAAATATTCAATACATTGTTGCCCTTCCTGAAAGGTTTACCACCTACCCGTACCACATTCATGGTTACTCGGTTGCCTGACAATACTTTCAACTCATTACTGTATACCTGCATCACTGGCAACACCTCTCCATCGTTATACAGATCAAGTACAATAGACTCGCCTGACTTAAGCGAACGAGTAAGCGTAAACCCTACTTTAAGGTGTGTAGTACGACGAGCACGGGTAGAAGGGCTAAAGTGACCTTTTTTGATTTCGCCAGGGGTAACTACAAAATGGGTGGCGAACAACTGCCCACTAAGCTCAGTGTTTTCTTTAAGTGCTTGCTCAAGTGCTGCTTTTAACTTCCCATACTCAGCTTGTAAGTCCTTATGTTCTTGACGATTTGGAAGGTTTGGACGATTTACTAGTGGTTTTTTTTGCTTTGTATTCTCTTTAAGAGATGCCAAACGCGCAAGCAGTGCTTCATCTTTTTGATGCATTTGCTCCAGGTCGGCAGAGATTTTAATAAGTTTTTGAAAATCTACCTGGCGGGCTTTTTTCAGTTCTTGTATTTCTCTTTTCTTTTGCTTTAGTTGCTCTATTTGCTCCTGAATTTGCAGCTTTTGTTGGGTATCGGCTTGGCGAAGCTGCCCCAGCCTGCCTTCTTTTTCTTTAATAATTTGATCAAGCGAAAGGGTATAACGGTTTAAAACCTCGTTTTTTTGCAAGGCAATATTATTTTCTTGCTTCAGTGTCGACGATTTGGTAGTTTGGTACACAGCAAAACCAACCAAGCCTATAATAATCACAAAGTATACAAGCCTTTCTGATATTTTAACCGGTTTTACTACTTTATTTTTTTCACGATTCATAACAACATTTATCTGTTTTTTTGTATAGCACCGAAAGATACTAAAAGTATCGCTTGATATTTTGCCTATTATTAGCCAATAATATTACAAAAAACAAATAATCTAAATAGTCTATTCACCACAAAGCATCCACAAGACAGGGGAAACCTTATTTTGAGCGCACAAAAAAAACTGTGCCGTATCGAGACAGTACAGTTTTTCGTGAACTTACTAAATAAAAATAACACTACTTAGATTTAGTCTGGGTTTTGGCTTGTTCGAGAGCAATTTCCCGAATGGCATTGAACGATTCGCTGTTTGACGAGCCTTCAATTGCTTTAACCGCCAAATCCTGTGCTTGTTGTAAAGCATTTTCAAGTTGTTTGGATAGACTTGTGATGCGTGAGTTTTGACTTTGAATGGTATTATCTAAAGATTCAATGGTAAGCTCAAATATTTGTTTCTCGCTTTCTACCTCTTTCTCAAGCAGTTCTGCTTTTTCTTTGGCATCGCGCTCAATCACTGCCTTGCCCTCAGCCTCTGCCCTTTTGACCGCTTTGTCCAGTTTTTCAGGAATTTCCTCAAACTTAGTTTTATAATCATTGAACTCTTTTTCAAGTTCAGCAAGCATTTTTTCATCAGCAGCCCAGGCAGTTTCTTTTGCCTCGCGTAATTCATCGAGCTCAAGTTGCAATGCCTTTTTTCTTTGTTCATACTCGTCATCTTTCAAGCTTCGCTCAAGCTCAAGGCTATACTCGTGTTCTTCGCGCTCTCTTTCTTGTCGCTTTCGGTTTTCCTCATCTCTTTCAGCTGTTTTCTGGTAGTACAAATCTTGTTCTTTGTCCCAATATTTGCGTTTTTCGGCAATATCTTCTTCAAACTCTTTGCGTCTCTTGTCCGATTCTTCCTCAAAAGTTTCTTTCGATGCTTCATAATCATTCACCAATTCATCTAAAATACCGTTTTCAACTTTTAAGTCGTACAACTTCGCTAAATCCTCTTTTTCCTCGTTGATATCTTCAGTTAACTCAGTCAACATCTCCGCCTCTACCGTCAATTTATTAGATACTTCGCTCATTGCTTTTCCCAAACCTTTTTCAATATTTTCAAGGTTTAGGATAATCCCTTCGATGTTTTCCACTTTGGCAGAGTCACCCACCACCTTTACCACAGTTTTTTCCTTCACCATGGGTTTGGTTGATGGAGCAGAAGCTACGGGAGGCTGTTTTTTAAGTTTGGTCACTTCCTGCTCAGAACTGCGCAATTTTTTTTCTACTTCTTGCTTTTGTTTTTGCAGGTCTTTGTAAGCCTGTAATATTTGTGCTTTAGTGCTCTTAGAATTAATAGTTGCCATGTGTTATTTATTTTTTAGAAAGTTTATTAATTGGTCAAATTTAATTTCACAAATCACTGGCTATTAAGCATTTGATTTGTTTTTACCATTTTTCACGGTATTTTCTAATGCAGTCAAAGATAAACTTTGTACTTGAGTCAAGGCTTCTTTCAATTCAGCCGCCAGCTTTTCTATTTGCTCCTTGTTTTTCTCAATCGTATTTTCCAGAGATTGAACCTGCATTTCATACACTTTTTTGCTTCCTTCGGCTTCTTTTGCTTTCAGTGCTGCGGCAACTTTTGCTTTGCGAGAAGCTTCTTTGATGGCAGTTTCACGCGCTTTATTTACTTCTTCTTTCAATTCGGTTTCAAAATTATCCACCCTTTGTTTATACTTCTGAAGTTTACCTTCGTTTTCTTTCAATACCTTGCGGCGACTTGCCCAGTCTTTATCTTTTTCTTTTTGTCGTGCAGTCAAATCTCTCTCAAGGTACTTTTTGGTATCGGCAAATTCATCTGCTTCAATTTTATAGGTTCGCTCCAACTCATAGTCATAATCTGCCAACTCTTTTTGTCGCGCTTTTTCCAAGCTTTCGGCATACTCCTTTACCGACAACTCAAACACTCTTTGCTCTTTTTCCCAAAGGTAGTTTTGCTCTGTAATGTCCTCTTCCAGTTTTTTGTATTGTAAAGCAGAGTTTTCCTCAAAGGCTTTACTTTGTGCCTCTTGCTCTTGCTTTAAAATGTGCAAAGCATCAGCGGCTACCTTGGTATCTTTTACATTTTTAAGGGTTTCTTTCTCAACCTTAATGGCAGCTTTCAGTTCTTCTAGTTTGGTCAGTTCATGTTGGAGTTGTAATGCCAAACTCTCTACCGAAGTACCCAATGACAACTGGAGTTCTGCCAACCCGGTAACAATGGCATTTGAGGTATAATTGGATGCTACAGCTACCAACTCTTTGTTTTCCTCTTTTTTGGCAGCTTCTTCCTTTGTGACAATTTTTGCCATCAATGCTTTACGCTCTGCCAGTAAATTTTCAAAAGAACGCATTACCTCTTCTTTTGACTGAATCGTGTTATTCATACGGTTATTTTTAAATTAGTAAAATGAAGTAATTGATGAATGATTAACTCATTGTGTATATACAAATATACGAAGATAACAGAGGTAAAGCTAAGGTAATATTGGCAGATGTTTGAATCGTTTTTTTTGTTAAAAACACAAAGATTAAAAATCTGACTATCAATTAATTATATACCCATACAGGTTTAAAATATTTTTAATATTTATTGCAAAAAACATCTCTCAAAAACTTACTAATGATCATAAAATTAGCATCTTTATTTATCCTCCTTTCAACAACAAAAAAGAAGCAAATACGCTCGCAAATGGCATCTCCATCCTGGAGAAACTCACATAAATTCACTGGCTGAAAACTACTATTTCAATATCAAATCTTTTGATATTGAAATAAATCCATTCGGTTAAAACACAGATACCTTTATCACCAAGCCTGAACTACTGATATAGTTCACTATTTTCAATATATGTCCAAGCATTTATCCCCTTTATGCCTTAATTTGCCGCTTCAACATTTTAATATCAGGTCATAAAAAATAGTATACTTCAAACATGATCACCCCAAAACAACCTTTGAGCACTCATTTTACGCCCCCGAAACACCATTGGAACTCATCAAAAACAGGCAAAAACAAAAATATCTTCTGTAAAATGTCCAACATCGGGCAAAATTTAGGTATTCATGAAAAGGAAATTTCATGACATTACCACTTTAAAACTATCCATAAATAATCGCATACATAATGAAGAAAGTATTAGGCATTGTAGGGTTGATTTTTATAACAGCCACCGGTTTTGCGCAAACTATCACTGAGTTAAAGGATTGCAATGAAGAAGATTTTTTAAATAATAAAAGTACTACCTACACACCACCAAAATATGTGTTGCCTAACAGTAACATGTGGAAAAAGTGGAGCCGAAACCGTAACAACCGTCACACGTTTGGTTTTCAGAAAAGCAGCACCTCCTTAGGCGCCACCATCATTACAGCTGAAGACATAGCCCTTGCTCCTGCTCGCAACTTGTTAGACTTGCTGGAAGTGTATGTTCCAGGCGCTTACTGGCTCAACGCTGAAAGCGGCAAGGTAATAGGCATGCAAGGCTGGATAGCATCGCGCAATTTACGCTATCAGGTATTGGTAGACGGGGTAAACGTAAATCAGCAAACCCACAGTGGAGCCATGAATGAACTCGAAAACTGGGACTTGGACGATATAGCCCAAATAGAGGTCATTCGAGGTGCAGCAGCGGCACGTTATGGCACTGGTGCTGTAGCAGGGGTCATTCTTATTAGCACCAAAGCAGCCAATGGCAGCAAAAAACAAACAAACATCAATGGTGCATTTATGAGCAGTTATAATAGCATGGGGGGTAACTTTAGTCACCGCGTATCTAACGATGATTTAGACTTTAGTTTTTTTGGCAGCTGGCGCAAAACTGCCGGATATTCGCCCAAGGCTTTTTCCAACAACCTGAATGGTGAGCATATTGAGTTTGGTTACCTTGGGCAAGACTTTAGAGTAGCGCCATTTGACAAAACGCCTTTAGCTTTTTATAATGATTATAATAATGCCCCACAACTGAAACTGGCGGCTCACTTGAGGTTTAGAAAAAAATGGAACCTAAGGCTTAGGTATACTTCTGCTGGAGGTACAGTAGGGGGCACCGCCACCCAAACATTGCAACAAACCGGTATGGTGATAGACTCAGTCACTACCGATGTCAACGGTTTCCCAGTGTATGCTTATTCACGCGAGTACGCCAATGAATTGGTGAACCTGAAGGCCTTCCAAACCCGACAATTTACGGTATCGTTGGGGCGACAATGGAACTATATAGACTCCTCGTCGAACAAAGGTTACATCATAAACTCACAGGTAAGCTGGAACACCCAGGATTATGAAAATCGTCGGGATACAATGTTTACATTTAACACTACAGTGCCTGAAAACACCCGGAAACGATTGAGCGATATTGACGACCCTATCTACAAAAAACATAACTTTAGTGAAACCACGCTCAACTTGAGGCTAAGTGGTACCTATGCTTTCCCGATTGGACAAATCACCTTGGGTACTGAATATACGCACCGTACCATTGGCATAGGTTGGGGAGATTTTGCCAATGAACTCAGAGTAGGCGAAGAAGGGGCTTTTGTAAACTCAAACAAGTCTAAAGTGATAGGGTTTTCTGCACAGCAAGGCGGCTTTACCCCTTCCACTTTTTCTGAGGGGTTTATAGGCAATGGCTGGTATAGTTACCAAACTGAGGCATTTTCTGAATTAAGTCTTTCGCCTGCCAAATGGGTTAACTTTACGGCTATGTCACGCTTGACTAACCACGCCTATAGCAAAACTGCCTGGAATCATCGCTTTGCCTTGAGTTTTCCGATTAATCATCAACACTCGCTACAGTTGAGCCGCCAAATTGCCCACCGCCTGGGAACCGAAGAGCAACTGTATGCCACCTATAGTTATGACAACCTGGCTTCACCTGAGCGGTTTGATGGCGTATCGTTCAACTATCAGTTTACGCCTACCTACCATTGGCGTTTTGCGGTGCAAGCCTACCAAAACCAGGTAGAGCTCTCTAACCTGCATACCAGACAAAACCTGCAATATTTTAGACCAATAGGTAAAACCACCTACCGAGGCATAGAACTGGAAGCAAATTATACCTCTAAAAGCTTTAACATAGGCGCCAACTACTCTAAAGTAATGCCTATTGAAGCACCTACTTATTTTCCAGGAAATTACGCAGACTCGCTGCATGTACAAACCACTTTTTTTAATAATAACCCCAACCAAATAGCTAAGCTATGGATAAGGTATAAGTTCTTTAACAACCGCGCCACTGTACAGGCTAATTTTAGAGCCATGTGGGACTATGCCTATGCTCAAAAAGACCTTAACGAAAGGGTGTATCCAGCATTTGATGAGCTTGAAACCGTGGCTGAGTCACCCCAGGAACTGGAAGAAATCAGGGCACTTAAGCAGGTCTTTTTGCAACAAAACCCTTATAATATGGATGCAAGGCTGGATATATCGGCTTCTTTAAAAATTAGTGACAACATTGTTATTTCAGCCTATGTGCTCAATTTGTGGAGCAACAACAAGGGGCGCCGATACACCTATGATGATGGGCTACAGGCACACGAAGCCGACCCACAACTTGCACAATTTGGTGTTGCTGTAGATAAAGTGGTAAGTTTTATCTACTCTCCCCAAAGGCTTAAATTTATAGAAGAACCTTTAGTATTTGGTCTCAAACTTAACCTAACCCTATAAACACTTTCAATTACGCTACATTCCCTATCATAAAAATGAAAACATTACATAATTATCTCATCGTCTTGTGCCTGCTGGTGTGCTGTGTTTTTCGAACACATGCCCAGGTAGAGCCCGCTCCATATAGTGTATGGTATTTTGGGCAAAACGCAGGGTTTAGTTTCGACAAGAAAAACAGCACTGATTATTCAGGGCTAACCCTACGCCTGGATGGAGCAGTGCAAAGTATAGAAGCTTGCTCAAGTATTGCAGATTCTGCTGGAAATTTACAGTTTTATACTGATGGACTACAGGTGTGGAACAAGTTGCACCAGGTAATGACCAATGGTGCCGACTTAAAAGGAAATAACAGTGCATCTCAGTCGGTAATGATTTTACCTAAGCCTAAAACCACCCACATATACTATGTTTTTACTATAGCACAGGGGGTTTCGGGCAATGACATGTTTTACTCGGTAGTGGATATGAGTCGCCATAATGGTTTAGGAGAAGTGATTCAAAAAAATGTGCTTATGCGGTCTAATATGACCGAACGAGTCACTGCTACCCTCAACAACAACGGGGACGATTATTGGGTAATGGCTCACGAGGCCAATAGTGATCGTTTTTTTGCTTTTGCGCTTGACTCTACTGGAATAAATACTGCCAACCCTATCATAAGTGTGGTAGGTTCTAAACATGTGGGTACTTGTGGCAGCATAGGTTATATGAAGGTACGTTGCAACAAGTTGGCTGTAGCCATTACTAACTGTGCTACTGCTACTACCAACGACCGGGTAGAAGTATTTAACTTTAACAATAGCAATGGACGAGTAACTCGCCATGAACGAACTTACAAAATACCCAATGCGTATGGGGTAGAGTTTTCTACCACTGCCAAGTATTTATTTGTGTCGGGCTGGCACGGTGGCAACCTGTTTAGAATTGACTTGAGCAAAACACCCTTCAATCCTACCGCTGTATTGCGCATAGCCACCAGCAACACCTATGGCACCTTGGGCGAAAACAATAGTTTTGGGGCTTTGATGATGGGACCTGACCGAAAAATATATGTCGCAAAAAATAATTCGGGCTTTTTGGGAGCCATCAATGAGTTTGGGGTGTATCAGGATAATATTGTGAGTTTGGGTGGCAAGAAAAGCAGGTTTGGCTTACCCAATATTCCTCAGTTTATTTGCGAATGCGACATGGGCATTAGCAAGATAGAAATTCCTCAGGTCGACATAGAAGATCCTCCCCGATCTCTTTGTATCAACTCAAGCATTCAGTTTAATGGCAAAGAAACCACTATAGAAGGGTATAGTGGGCTTATTAGTGATGATGTTCGCTGGGATTTTGGTGACCCCCGCAAAGATTCACTGGGCAATGCAAGCATTAAAAACCCTGCCTTCCATGCCTATCAGTTTCCGGGAGTATATACGGTAAAGTTATACCGCAAATGTTTTGGCAAAGAACTACTAGTAGCCATCAGAAGTATTCTTGTAAATGACTGTGCTGCTATCACCGCCTATCCGTTATGTATCAATAGCGATTCAACCAAGTTTATAGTTGCAGACTCAAACTTTGTCCAATCTATTGTTTGGGATTTTGGTGACCCTACCTCTGGTGTACACAACACTTCTACTTTGGTAAACCCTAAACATAAATATCACCAACCTGGCACTTATGAAGTTTCGGTTCGGGTAGTATACAAATCGGGCTATAGAAATACCTATAAAAGATTTATCACCATTTATGATGCTCCCAAATTTGATTTAGGACCTAATATCAATACTTGCAATGGTGATAAAATACCCACTTTTTATCAAGCCTGTCAATTTCAGTTTAGTCCCCACCGCGACAAGTACAAATGGCACGATGGCTCAGACAAATGTTATTACTTTGTAAAGCCAACCGATAATTTTGTGGCACTAACCATAGGAGAAGAACCTTGCGCTACTACAGACACGGTTTGGTTTTTGGGTGACTTTTTGACGCTTGGTCCCGACCAACAAATTTGTCCGGGAGACTCTGTTATACTCAGAGCAAATGGTCCCTGGGAGTCTTACTTATGGCACGATGGCTCTACCGACTCTATATTTGTTGCCAAAACCACTGGTCGTTACACGCTGACTGCCTCAAGAGCAGGCTGTACTGCCACTGCTTCGGTAAAAGTAGAAGTCGTAGTACCACCCAGTTCGGGGTTTCCACCGGATACGACAATATGTCCCCCACAAAACATGGTCTTTTTAGACGCCTCACAATCTGATACTACGGTTACTTATCTTTGGTCTACAGGCGATACTACCGCTTATAACCTTATTCAAAATACAGGGACTTATTGGGTAGATATTACCAAAGGCAAATGCAAAAGGCGAGACTCGATAGATGTAAACATTGTACGCCCTATAGACCTGCCTGACACCTTATTTTCGTGTGCAGCAGACAGCGTTACCAGGCTTGATGCCTATGTGGGTTTGCCAGGAGCTACTTATGCCTGGAGCAATGGCAGTACTGACTCAGTAATTGTAGTCAAACAAAAAGGGTGGTATAAGGTAACCGCTAGTTATAAAGGTTGTGTACAGACCGATTCTACCTTTTTAGACTTTAGCAATGCTCCCATAGTAGATATTGGCAAAGACACTGTAGTATGTAGTGGCAAACCTTTTATTGTCGATGCTTTTGTTGCTGGCAAAAAATACACTTATGAATGGAACACTGGGGTTAATACTTCTTTTATTGAAATAAAAACCTCTGGTGTATATACTGTGACGGTGTCTAATGATACTTGTAAAACTATGAAGTCTATCCAGGTAACGATTCCTAGCCTTGACTTGGGCAGAGATAGAACCGTATGTGACGATGCTATAGTGTATGTAAGCCCGCAAACAGTTATTTCAGGGGCTACTTATAGCTGGAACACCCTACAGACAGGAGACTCTATCAGGGTATTGCCTCCTGGCGGGCAAATCATTGCCACCATGACTTACCAGGGGTGTACCTTGACCGACACAGTAAACATTACGATGGTACCCAAACCAACCATTGACCTGGGCAATGACACTACTTTGTGCGACCCCACCCAACCCTTGGTGCTAAGTACAGGAGTAACAGGTACAGACATTCGCTATTTATGGAGCAATGGCAACACTACCCCTACCCTCACCGCCGACACAAGTGGGGTATATTGGGTAGAGGTTCGTCAGGGAGATTGCCCGGTATATGATACCATTACGATCAACTATCTGGAAATTAAGTTTCCAAAAGATACCACCGTTTGCCAAAATCAACCCGTAGCATTAGATGCAAGTCAGCCTTTGCCCGCTACTTATAGGTGGCAAGATGGCTCTACTCTCCCTATATTCTTTGCCCAAAATGCGGGTACTTATTGGGTAGATATTACGATGGGCAACTGTAGCCGCAGAGATACAGTAAAGGTAAACCTGGTAGCCGCACCCGGCTTAAACCTGGGGCAAGATACCGTAATTTGTGGCAATCAGCCCTTAGTGCTCACATCGGGCAACCCTGCCACGGTATGGTCAACGGGTGTGATTGGTAGCAACATTATAGTAGACGCTACCGGCACTTATAGCGCTACTATCGCCGTGGGGGGCTGTATTGTAACCGACGATATTAAAGTAACTTACCTGAATGCTTCGGCTTTTGATTTGGGTACCAATCAGACAATATGTGACCAAAGCAACTATGTAATAGACGCAACAAAAGGGCTTCACCCTGGCATAGACCAGTCTATGGTGACCTACCTTTGGGCAGGCGACAATAGCACAAAGTCGTTTAAGCATGTAACCCAAGATGGTTGGTATAAGGTAAAAGTAAGTTTTAACTCTAGCTGTAGTTTTGAAATTACCGACTCGGTGTATGTATCGTTTGGTACTTCGCCTGCTGTAAACCTGGGCAATGACCGCTTCTTGTGTCAAGGCGAAGCCCTTCGCCTGGATGCTACTTCGTCATTAGCCAATGTAAATTATTTGTGGCAAGACGGCAGTCAATCGGCAACCTATACTGTCACTCGCTCAGGCACTTATTGGGTCCAGGTAAACAACAATGGGTGTATAACCACCGATTCAGTAAAAGTGGTATACAGCAATGATTTTAGTTTAGGAGGAGATCGGGTCATCTGTGGGCAACAAACTGTGCTACTCAATGCTTTTGTGCAAGGAGCAACTCGTTATTTATGGCACGACGGCAGCACTCAACCTTACTATCAAGTCACTCAAACAGGCACTTATTGGGTAGAGATAAGCAATGGCACCTGTAATACACGCGACTCGGTATATATAGAGTATGTACCTCAGCCCTCTATTAGCCTGGGGGCTGATACTATAGTTTGTAATGCTACTAAATATACCATACACGTTAGCCCTAAAGAGGCTGGCGTGAGTTATGTATGGAACAATGGCTCTACAGCTGATTCCCTACAGATAAACAAATCGGGTTGGTACTGGGTAGATGCCACCAGAAACACCTGTAAAAACCGTGACTCTGTTTTTGTATTTCTACCAAGTGTCTACCTTAGCCTGGGTAGTGATACCACCATTTGTGCTGGTACTGAGCTGGGCTTGGGCAACCTTCCGGTAGATGGGCTTACCTATCACTGGAGTACAGGCTCGACTGCCTCTATGATTACAGTAACCAAGGCTGGTGATTATTTCTTAGAAGTAAATATGGCAAGCTGTATATTCCGCGACAGGGTGAAGGTAACTGTACGTGAATGCGACCCTGAAACTGATAATTTGTTTATCCCTAACATTATTACTCCCAACAATGACAGCAAAAACGATCAATTTGTAATAGAAGGGATTAGCAACAAAGGTTGGGCCCTTGAGATTTACAATCGCTGGGGAAGCCTGGTATACCAAACGGGTAACTATAAAAACAACTGGAGTGGTGGTGGTCTTCCATCGGGCATGTATTATTACCATCTAAAACACCCCCAAAAAACAGATAAACGTTACAAAGGCTGGCTAAAAATTTTACGCTAAGTCATTTTTTCACTTGCCCCTTGTTGAAAAACAGGGGGTTTTATTTTTTATAAAAACAATCGGTACTAAAGGACAAAGCAGGCAACAACTCCCCAAACAAGGTTTCGTTAGATAAAAGTAATACAAGTACTGGCATAACCACTCAATTTTTGTCTAATCATACAAAAATGCCCTAACCACTAACACTTCACAAAAGTATTGAGTATTTTAGTATCGCTGACTTACACAATTAATGATGAAATTGATGCAAAAACTATGGATTTTGGTGTGGTGCACAATGATAAGCATCACTACTACTTATGGGCAAACCATTGGCTTACACCCAGTGAGCCAAACCTCCGCTTCTCTATCAAGCTATCCTGTGTATGGTATGTATGCCCACCAATCGCTTGACCAAGAGTCGGCAAAAGCTTTGCTCAACAAGCCGTTTCGCCCTCATTTTAGTATTGGAATTTCTACCGGGTTTATGCATTACAAAGGAGATGTTTACTCTAAACTTAAAGTGGGGCCTGGTCTGAGCTATGGGGCAAGCCTCTACCTGCATTTTACCCCTTGGCTCAAGGCCAGGGCAAGCGTAGCCATAGGCTCGATCAGTGGCAACGACAGCGAAAGTGCTGACTTAGACCAACAAGCCCAAAACCTTAATTTTCGCAACCGTATTCAAGAATTAAGCTTATTGGCTGAATGGGATTTTTTTCCCTGGCTACCCGAAAAACCGAGCAAATTTGCCGCTTTTATCTTTACTGGGTTTACCTTTTTCAAACACAATCCACAATCGTTCAATGCTTTTTCGGTTACATATTTAAACCTGCGAAACCTACACACTGAAGGGCAAGTCCCGTCTAACTACTCGCTGACTTCTACTGCCATTCCTATAGGCATTGGGGGGCGTTATCGGTTTGCCAAACGTTGGACTGTATCGTTACAAGCAGGTATAAGGTTTACGCTGACAGATTATATAGACGATGTGGGCAAAGGAGCTTACCCTTCGGCAGATGCACTGCCTAATGCTCTCTCTATCCAATATGCCAACCGTTCTATGGAAAGCCGCCCCGGTTTAGACCAACTCATTGCCAGCCGGGGGGTGGTTACTTATACCGATAGTGACGGCAGTGTATACACTACGCTCAAAGGCTTTGAACCTGGTACAAGCCGGGGGCGAGTAGCCGGAAACGATAGGTATTTTCTTTTTCAGCTTACCATTAGCACTTATTTTGGCAAAATACCCCGGCTACTCCCTAACTAAACCCCTGCAAAAACAGGAAAGCCGCATACAACGCCTTTTTTTCGTATATTTGAGCATTCAGCCAAGCAATCCAACGTTTTGGTTCACTCTATTATAACATCCAACTCTTAAGAGCTGTAATGGCAAACAAAATCAAGAGGTTTTTAGAACAACTCATCCATTTGGGAGTCGACAATCAACAGGACTATACCCTACAAAAACGCATCATTCTATCAAATCAGATGAGTTATATGATGATAGCCATGCTTGGGTTTGTGGCCTTTAGCCGGGTATGGTTTTTACACGTTTACTCTACCCTATGGCTAAGCTTGTTAGAAGCGTTGCTGCTTTCTCTGGTAGTTTTTCTCAACAAAAAACAATACTTCACCGTTGGGCATGCCCTGCTATCTATACTGCCTCCAGTCATTGTACTGTTTGAGGTACCACTTATCAAGGTATTGCACGGGCAACCCATGCCTATAGCTTACCAATTTGTTCCCAGGTTTATACCCATTGCTTTTTTGCTGTTGCCTATGCTATTGATAGACCTGCAAAAAAAAGCCTTGTACTGGTGCTGTATTTTACTGCATATTACCTGCCTCATGCTGTTTGACCCAGTGCATTTTATGATGGGAGTAGGTTATGACAAAGCCCTGCCTGTGATGAAACACGTCCCCTTTATGAACTTGGTCATACTTATTACCATTTTATTTTTAGTGATGGGGTTTCAGTTTATGCAAAACCTCCACCATAAGTACAACAACAAAAATTTATTGTTGCTGTCTAAAAATGCCGAACAAAAAGAAGCTTTAAAAAACACTCAAAAAGAACTCAAAAAAAACGTAATACTTTATCAGATTCTCACTGAAAACTCCAGTGACCTGATCGAAAGGTTTGATCGTAACCATCAACTTATTTATACCAGTCCTTCGATAGAACGAATATTAGGGTACACCCTACAAGAGCGGAAAAAAATAAAACTAACGCAAATTGCTCATCCTGACGATGCGCATTGGCTGCTACAAAAGATACAAGAAAACACCGCCAAACAACAGAAATATAGCACGTATGTGTTTCGTGCCCGTCATAAACAAGGGCATTACATTTGGCTCGAAGTAGTAGCGAATGCCTTTTTTGACTCAAACGGACAATATGAGGGGGCTATAAGTAGTGCACGCGATGTGAGCGAAAGAATGGAGGCAGAGAAAAAACTTCAGGCAAATGAGGAACGGTTCAGACTGGCACAAAACTTTGCCAATATAGGTATATGGGAGTGGACACCCACTAACAACGAAATGCTGTGGTCGCCTCAAACCAATTATTTATTGGGTTTGTATCATCAAGTGGGAAAACCTTCTTTCGAAGTATTTATGAAAGCGGTACACCCTGACGACCAAGCAATGGTACAGGCAAAGATGCAACACTCAGTAAATACAGTAAAAAAATATGAGCTGGAGCACAGGGTAGTGTGGCAAGACGGTACAATATATTGGGTAAAAAGCCAGGGTAATGTACAAAGGGATCAGTATGGTAATGTAATGAAGATGTTGGGAGTAATGCAGAATATCACTCAACGCAAAGTAGATGAGCATAAACTAAAATCATCACACAAAACTTTGTCTGATTTTAAGATGGCACTCGATGAGGCTACCATTGTTGCTACTATAGACCTTCAAGGCAATATTACCTACGCCAACGACAATTTTGCTACCATTAGTGGTTATGCCACCCACGAGTTGACGGGGCGCCACTACGACGTACTTATCCCTAAAAAACAAGCATTGTCGAGTGAAGCGCTTAACACGGTACAATCGGGCAAGGTGTGGCAGGGAGAAACCAACAATGTACATAAAAGTGGGAAGCAATACTGGCTTAAAACTACGATTATCCCCTTTTTGAACGACAGAAAGCTCCCTTTTCAATATATGATCATTTGCATGGATATTACTGATCATAAAAAAGCCGAAGAGACAGTCAAGCTTCAATACCTTCAGATTGAAATGCAAAACCAGGAGCTACAGGCAACCAATGAAGAACTTCGTCAAACCAATGAAGTGTTGTTTTCTACAATGGAGCAACTCCGCGAAAGCGAACAACGCTTGTCGCTTGCCACTCTGTCGGCAAAAATGGGCATATGGGACTGGGATTTGTTGAATAATCATTTGGTATGGGACAAACAAATGTTTGAACTCTATGGTTGCAAGCCGGGCGACTTTCCGAATGCTTATGATGCCTGGGAAAAACATTTGCACCCAGATGATAAAAAACAAGTATACCTTGATTCATTACTGGCACGTGAAGGCAAAGCTGAATATAATACAGAATTTAGGGTTTGCCACCCCAATGGCAACATACGCCACATCAAAGGATTTGGCAAGGTAGTGTTTGATGACCATGCACAACCTGTGCGTATGATTGGTATCAATTGGGACATTACTACCCAAAAAAGAGCTGAAGAAGATTTGACCAATCAAAAAAGAATACTAGAACAAATTCTTGATACATTACCTATTAATATTTATATTAAGGATGATGAAGGGCGTCTGATGTTTTTGAACAAAGCTACTTGCCAAACTTATCGAATTACTAAGGAAATATTGGGTAAAACCGATGCTGAGATTTTTCCTGAATATTTGGCAGAAGCCTTTGTAAAGGATGATATGCTGGTAAGAGCAGGCACTAAACCTGGTACCTGGGAAGAACAAATTAGCTGGCAACACCTAAACATAGACCTACTGGTAGGCAAAAAACTTATCTCTTTTGAAAAAAATAAGGCACCTTATATCCTGGGATACTCGTTAGATATTACAGCCCGGAAACGCTTTGAACGTGAACTAATCACTGCCAAACAAAAAGCCGAAGAAGCAGCTCTTGCCAAAGAACAGTTTTTGTCGACCATGAGCCACGAAATAAGAACCCCAATGAATGCAGTCATTGGGATGACCCACGTTTTATTAGAAAATAAGCCTAGAGTTGACCAACTAGAAAACCTTAAAATACTCAAATTTTCGGCACAAACACTACTCTCTTTGATCAATGATATTTTAGACTTCACCAAGATAGATGCAGGAAAGGTAGAGTTTGAAGAAGTACTGTTTGACCTGCCTGAACTCATTGAGAGTATCCAAAAATCATTTGCTTTTACTGCGCAAGAAAAAAACATTCAACTAAAATTTTCAACGGATACAAATATTCCTCACAAAGTAATCGGTGACCCAGTAAGGCTTACCCAAGTGCTCACCAACCTGATGAACAATGCGATTAAGTTTACCCTCAAAGGAGAAGTGAAACTTATGCTGCAACTCATCACGCAAAACAACCGACA
The DNA here is from genome assembly GCF_000169175.1 of Microscilla marina ATCC 23134. Taxonomy (NCBI): domain Bacteria; kingdom Pseudomonadati; phylum Bacteroidota; class Cytophagia; order Cytophagales; family Microscillaceae; genus Microscilla; species Microscilla marina. The sequence goes on along the minus strand of NZ_AAWS01000052.1, from coordinate 4,826 downwards.
AGTACAACTAAGGTTTACAGTGAAAGATACTGGGGTGGGGATTCCTAAAGAAAAACAGCAAATTATATTTGATCGATTTACTCAGGCAAACCCCGAAACTATCAGAAAGTTTGGAGGAACAGGTTTGGGACTTGCTATAGTAAAACGTCTGCTAGAACTTCAAGACAGCCAAATACACCTTGAAAGTGAAGAAAATAAGGGTGCTAAGTTTTATTTTGACTTAAAATTAGATAAGTATATGCCTACATTAGATAAAAATAAAAATACTGTGGATGCTGCTACATCAAACAAAGCCAGCGGAGGCAAAATATTGCTGGTAGAAGACACAAAAATAAATCAATTGGTAGTGGCTAAGTTTCTCAAAACCTGGCAACTGACCATAGAATATGCCCTCAACGGTGTAGAAGCTGTAGAACAAGCCAAAAACAATCATTATGATCTGATATTGATGGATTTACAAATGCCCGAAATGGATGGTTATGAAGCTACCCGTAAAATAAGGTTATTGCCTGCCCATAAAAATACCCCTATCATTGCCCTGACTGCCTCGGCACTGGTAGAAGAACGCGAACGAGCGTTTGAGTCTGGAGTAAACGATTATCTCACCAAACCGTTTAGTCCTAATGAGTTATACAACAAAATTATTCGTCATATCCAAATAGATGGAGAAGCACCTCCTATGGGCTAAGGCAAGAATAATTTTTTGAAAAAACAAGCCGCATATAAACAACTCACAATCAAATACTTACAAACACATCAACCTTTAAACAGTCATTTTTTTTATATTTTTTTTCTGCAAGTGTTGTAAATTAATAAACCTTGATGCATATTTGCACTCCCAAACGGGAAATGGAGAGGTGGCAGAGTGGTCGAATGCGGCGGTCTTGAAAACCGTTGTACCGCGAGGTACCGGGGGTTCGAATCCCTCCCTCTCCGCTCAAAAGGCTTGTAAATCAATGATTTACAAGCCTTTTTCACTTTAGAAAAGCTTACAATATTTGTTAGTAAATTCCCCATCCAATGCTTGTTAACAGGTTCAGTTATAAACATTTTACCTTTAGAAACTAACCTAGCAAAAATACACGAAGCAGTGTTCCCCCTTTCTTAGCACCCTTGAGTATTTCTCCTAAAACTACTGCCTTACCCAAAAAAGAGCGCAACCATCTAAACTCATCCTACACTTATGTCCAACAATATCCACCAGATTTTCAAAGAGCTGAATTGGCTTGCAGAGCTTTTTAACTACCGTTGGGAGTTTTTGTATTGCAATGAAAGCTACAAAGACAGGGTAAGCGAATACATTGGCACACACCAATCGGGCAGAAATGGGGCTAACTACAAACCCTTAAAGTTTAACCTTGTACGCCATGATTTTGAGCACACCATTGACCGCAAGGAAAGCTATACCCATAAAGCCGAAATCATACATATTCAAGGCGCTTATGTCTATAGCGAACCTGGCACCCTCTACCACCCTGACGACGACCCACACCCTTTATTTATTACCATAGGCGACCACCCTTGGGATAAAATAGAAATCAAAGAAGCAAAAGACGGATGGTTTAGGTTTGTAAAGCACTATTGCACCTTTACCGATACAGTCAAAAGCGATTATAAACCTGTATCAAGCCTTTCGGACAAGATAAAAGATGCTTGGCTGCCTATAGACTATATTGATGCCCCTGCTAACTATCACCCCGACTTTAGTTGGAAAGAATATAAAACGGGCACCGAACACTGGACAGAGGAGCAAAAAAAGAAGGTGAGGGAAAACCTGCAACTTAAAGACAAAGCAGCTTTTTGGCTCAAATTTTACACCGAACAAGATTTACGGCAAGTAGCACCTCCTCCCCTTGATACCCAAGCGTCGCCTTATGCCCAATTTATCGAACAGCACCAATTAGGCGTAGAAGATAGGGCATTGCTTGCCCTCACAATTGCCAACCAAATACGCCCCGACTATTTATTGCCTTTGATAGAGCGCGCCCGATTGCACCCTGATTTGGGCGGAGCATCGGGGCGAGGTTTCAAAGGCTTTATTCCTACAGGCGAAACCTACCTGTTTTTGATGGCGGGTAGAAATACTTTTTTGCGGGGGCATTTGATGGAACATTTGCTAGAGCGCAGCACCTTGGTAAAAGAGGGCTTGATTGGTGTTGTCAATGCCCTGCCTGGCGAGCCATTTTTTAGTGGCATTTTGGCTTTTCACCCTGAGCAAATCCCTGCTTTATTATCGCCTAATCCTTCCTTACCCGATAACGCTCAACTTACCTACTAATGGCAGAATACGAAGAGTATGATTACTCGCTCTATCAGCAAGAACAGGAACAGGAGCAAAATAGTAGGTTTAGGACAAGAACCATTGCCGAAGAGCTGGAGCTCAAAAAACAGCGTTATGACACCAGTCACTTACCCCAAATTGATCAATTGGGACAACTGGTAACTGACGATGAAAGTCTCCAGGAGTTGAGTCATTTCATTCACTTAGATACTTTGTACATTTTGGGCGAGTTTGATATAGCTCAGGAGGCTTTGAAACGCTACTACGAAAGCATTCGCCCTGAACTGCCCCCCAAGGTTCAGGCAAAGAACAGCTTTGTGTTTGCTCCGGCAATGGTCAATCAACAAAAGTATATCTATGACCCCGAAAAAGGGACGATTACCTTAGAACAACCACCCACCGAACAAGCTGCCGAAGGTGGGCACCGAGTACCAGAAATGCCCCAGGGAGGTAAGGAAGGCAAGGAAAATGAGAAAACAGCAAAGGTGTATTATGATACGGAGACGGGCATCACGGCTGATTTTAGCGGCAAAAAACCGCGCTTTACCAAGGGAGACAAAGGCGACGAACCCATTGATGCCAAAGAAATATTTACTTTGATCAAAAGACGCAAAGAAGCCGAAGACCCACGTTTTACGGAAAACTTTCCTTTGCGCACAACTACCAGTGGGGGCGAACCCATCACCTTTGAAATACCTCACCCCAAACGTACCCATTACACCGAATTTGAGTACTTGATTTATACTGGAGTATCGGCTGATTTTAGCGGAGAACAACCCGTATTTAGTGCAGGTACTCACCCTTTGTCTACGAGCGATGTGTATGCCCATATTCAACAAAAAATCAAGGAAGGCGACCCACGCTACGTGAGCTATTTCAATAAGACACAATACACCGATGATGAACACCGACAGAAGATTAACTTTGTCATTCAAAACCCTGCGGGCACACGGGTAATAGAGTATGTGTTTCCGAGCCAGCAACCCAAAGCTGACCCCAACAACGAATATATAGGTTCGGTGGCATTGCTTGATGCCTTGGTAAACGCCAAAGAAGGCATCAGGCTTCATAGTACCCCTGACACTCAAGACAACGACTACCAACTCAAGCAAGGCATTGCGAGCAAAGTATACCCCCAAGGCACCCAAGTAACCATTATAGGCTATGGCAACGAAGAGCACGAAGGTTGGGCGTTGATACAAATTGTGGAAGATAGTGGAAAAACTCAAACGGGATGGATAGAGGCACGTTACCTCAAACAAAACATACCCGACCCACAGGCTATTTTTACCAAACGTAAGCACGAGGTAAAAAAGGGCGAAACCCTGGAGAAGCTGCTCATACAAGAATATGGGGCGACTTATGACCTCAAAGTAGGCGACGATTTACGCACCATTGCCGAAGCTTTTGCCAACCTCAACAAAGACAACCCTGGGGTATATTACACTGGAGAAGGGGGCAGTTGGTGGCGCGATTTGTTAGACCCATCAATGAAACCCGCCCGTGACCTATACCAAACCATCCGAATAAAGCAAGACCATACGGTAAGGCTGCCTTCTACTGAGTATATCGATGATTTGAAAAAAGCAGGTAAACTAAGCCAACGCAGCGATATACACAACCTTGCCATTGAGTTTGGCAAAGGTTCTACGGGCTTTTTGTTGGGCTTTAATTTTGGTTTGCTCAAAGGGGCGTATGATACCGTTACAGGTTTGGTAAAGCTCATTTATCAACTCTTTACGGGCGAACTGTATGCGATGTTTAAGCAGCTCTTTAGTATGTCTTGGGATGACGTACAAAAGCTGTTTGGGAAAATACTGGGTGACTTTGAAAAAAAATGGAATGCCCCTAACCCTTATGATAAATGGTTTTTTAGAGGGCAGGTATTAGGGCAAATTGTATTTGAAATAGCCCTTGCCATCCTGAGTGCTGGCGGTGGGTTAGTGAAAAACCTGAGCAGAATTGAGAAACTAGTACCGATTATCAATAAGTTTCAGAGTTTGAAGAAGGTAGTAATTACTGCTGCTAAAAGTAAATTGGGTAAGGCTGAGAAACTTGAGTTAGACAAAAGTGGTATATGGGGGTTTGTATTAAGGAAATTCCGAGGAAATTTAATTAAAAAAGCAGATGATGTAGTTAATCGTTTTCCTGATCACATTAACATTGAAAAGCTATCAGATAAGTTAGGCAGAACAAAAGCCTTTATGGAAGCAATAAAAATGGTTAAACTTAGGGAAAAAGATATTGATACATTCATAAAACATTTAATAAAAAGAGCAGATGAAACAAAAAACCTTAAGGGTTCTAACAAAGTGCTATTAACCAATAAAAATCAGGTTTATAATGAATTCACTCAATACTTTAATAAACTGATACCTAGTAAAATATCTGGTGATATTAAAAAGTTTGATGAGTTTGCTGCCGCCTTAATCAAAGCTGACCCCAGACAAGGAGCAGCTATTAAAGGGGTTATGTTTGAAAACTTTGTCAAAATCAAACTAAAATTCCCTAAAACTCCTACTTTTGAAAAAGCTCGTTTAAAAAC
>NZ_AAWS01000051.1 GCF_000169175.1 Microscilla marina ATCC 23134 | reverse complement strand
AGCTATATTGGAGTAAATATGAAAAAAGCAACTTATAGTCAAGTAGAATCATTTAATTCTGTAAAAAGTGGTCCCGAATTTTTAGGTGGTGTGTACTCTGATGAGTCTGAAGTAACCTATGAGCCGGGTAGAAAGTCCAAGTCGCGCAAGAAAAAAATTTTCAAGCGCTAATAAAAACTGACTGAGATAAGTTAATTATTGAAGAAACTATTTATTTAAAAGATATAAGCAGCCTTAGGGCTGCTTTTTTTATGCCTTAAGGTCAAAGTCATACCCGGCAGGTATATTTTTTCTATGGCTAAAAAAAGCCCTCAGAAAAGTCTAAGGGCTTGATTTTATCGTTGCTTATAAGGGGTTTACTTGGGTATTTCAGTAATGAACCCCTCTAGGTATTGTAGCTCTCCATTGTTCTTATATATGCCATACCCACGCTCTCTTACCTTTTTTGTTTCTCTTTGAGCAGTTTTGATGGTATAATCAATACTGTATTTTTCTTTGCGCAATAGCGCCCCCTGAATCGTGCTCCATACCTTGTCGCGTTGTTTTGCATCGGTCAGGCTATCGTATAAACCTTTCTGATTGGTAAACTCATCGGGGTTGTAACCAGTAAGCACTTCTGCCCCTTTGCTCACAAAAGCCATAGACCACTCAGAGTCAGCATTGCAGCGGAAAAACATGCCTGACACATTGTTTATCAAACTTTCCAGTAATTCGTCTGCCTGGCTCAATTGTCGCGAGAAGGTTTCATAAGCTGCCTTGGCGCTTTCGCTGATATTTCTGATAGACACAATTCTTGAATGTACCCCGTTCATCTCTATATTACGTCCTTGTGCTTCTACTTTGATAGTGTTACCATCTTTGTTCTTATAAGTTACTTCATAAGGCTCTTCATCATAAGTTTTAATTTTTTCACTTACAATTTTGGCACTTTCTTCAGACATATAGTCCATAAGATTGGTACCCACCATCTCGTCTGCCGTATACCCCAACATTTCGCACAAAGCCGGGTTTACGTCTTTAATAGTGCCCTGTTCATGAATAACAATCCCCTCGCTGGTGGCATCCAAAAACTTACGCATTCTTTCTTCTGCCATCTTTGCCTCTTCCTCTTTTTTCTTACGCGCCGTGGCATCTCTCAAAATCCCCACATAAATCATACTATCCTCTACCTGAGTTTGCGAAATGGACACATCTACCGGAAGCTCTTCTCCGTCTTTGCGCCGCGACTTAATCTCGACCGTTTTTCCGGTAAGCTCACGCAAGTCTTCACTAATCAAAATAGCTGCTGGACTGCCAATCAACTCACTGTCGGCATAGCCAAATATACGCCCAGTGGCAGGGTTTACCGACATAATAGTACCATTGGCATCAATACTAATAATACTGTTTACTGCAGCATTCAAAATACCTTCTACGGTGGCCGTTTGCTGCTTAAGATCTTGTTCTGCTTTTTTGCGTCGATCAATGTTTCTCAAAGTTCCTGCTACCCTTACTGGTGCGCCAAACTCGTTTCGTTTGGTGCCAGCGGTTGCCGAAAACCACAAATAGTCGCCCCACTTGGTATACAGGCGGTATTCTACCTGATAAGGGGTTTCTCCGGTTTTGTCTATCAGGTGTTCATAAAAAGCACGCAAGGTAGGCTCACGATCTTCAGGGTGCAAACGAGAACTCCAGCTATCCAACTTATTAGGAAACTCAAAATCGTTGAAACCTAACAAAGCCTTGAATCTTGGCGACCACCAAGCTTCATTGTCAGGGTTGATAGGATCGCTCTCTACCACACTCATTTCCCATACTCCTTCGTTGGTAGCAGCCGTGGCAAGGTTAAAGCGCTCTACTGCTTCCTGAAGTTCTTGCTCGTTTCGTTTACGTTCGGTAATGTCTTGCACAATTGCCGCATACACCGGGGTTTCATCATCGCTAAAAAGCTGCAGATTCAACTCTATATCATAAGTAGAGCCATCTTTACGGTGATAAGTAGTCTCAATCAACATATTGTCTACTTCACCGTTTTTCAACGGTTCAATGTGTTGCTCAAAGCCTACGCGGTCAAAACGTGGCTCAATCTCATAAGGAGTCAACTCCATCAACTCTTCTTCTGAATACCCCAGGTTATTCCTGCCTCGTTCGTTTACCTCAGTAAATTTAAAGGTTTTGGCGTCAAACAAGTACACTTCATTGGTAGAGTTGTCTAAAATCTTGGCGTTGCGTTCTGTATATTTTTGCGACTCTTTACGACTGGTAATGTTACGCATAAACATCGATGCTCCAATAATGTCGGCAGTTTCTGACTCAATTGGACTAAGCGATGTTTCAAACCAGGAGCGCTTCAGGCTTTCGTCTCCGTAGATTTCTTCAGTTACAATGTCTTGCCCACTCAACGCCTGGTTCCAAAAAGCCCTCGCTTTTCTTTTATCATCTTCATTATTGTAAATGTCAAACCAGTTTTGCCCTTGCTTAAGCTCTGCACCATAAAACTCCTTGGCAAACTCCTTGATTTTGGTGTTGGCAAGAATCACTTCATACTTATTGTTAATGGCCACGATGCCCGCTGTAGAACTCTCCATGATTTCTTTCAGCTGGACAAAGGCTTCTGACAGTTCTTTTTCTTTTTCTTTAAGCTGTTGAGTACGCTCTCCTACTTTTTGCTCCAGGTTGTTTTTATATTCTTCCAGTTGCAGCTGGTTGCGGCGCATTTCTTCTTGAGTAGTTTCCAGCTCCTCCATGTTTTGGCGCATTTCTTCTTCTTGCGCCCGTAGTTGTTCGGCACTTTGCTGGCTATCTCTCAATAGTGTTTTTGTGTTTTCGCTGGTTTTTACCGACGCAAGTGTAGAAGCAATGTTTTCTGAGAGTCTTTCTACAAAATCGACCTTGTGTGGGTCTAAGGGATTGAGCGAAGCAATCTCCATTGCACCAAACACATCTTCGTTTACACTTAAAGGTACAATTAAGAGGTTTTTGGGGTTGGTTTCACCCAAACCAGAGGTAATTCTCAAATAGTCTTGAGGAATGTTAGAGAGTTGGATGCTTTGTTTTTCGAGCACTGTTTGCCCCAGCAAGCCTTGCCCAAGGTGTATTTTTTTCTCCTGGTACTTTCGTTTATTGTAAGCAAACCCTGCTTTTAGTTCAAGGTACTCTGAGTTTTTGGAACCATTTTGCGCCAGCAAGAAAATGCCTCCCTGGTTGGCGTCTACGTATTTTACCAAATTTGATATAATTTCGTAAGAAAGTTCCTCAGGGTCTTTGTCTGAAGCCCGTAAAATATTACCAAATTTGGCAAAGCCCTCGTTTGCCCAGTTACGTTTGCTGTCTTCATCAGCGACCTTTTTCAAACTATCGCGCATGTTTAGCAAAGTAAAACCTAAGATGTCTTTTTCACTGTTTACTTCAAACGGGAAGTTAAAATTTCCTTTACCCACATTGTCGGCAAACTCGGTGTATTGCTTAAAGTTGTTTACTACCAGGTTCAAACTACTTGCTACTTCGCCTATTTCGTTGGTACTGTCATACTCTACCTTTGCTACCACATCGCCAGTGGCTACCTCTTTTGCTGTAGAAGAGATTTTTTTCAGCGGGTTTACTACGTTGGTAATAATAATTGCCGAACCAAGTAGTAGGGTAAAGAGGTTTAGAATCATGGTAAATAAAAGTACCGATTGGAAATTGACTTGGCTATTGACCAGGTTTTTTTGGTAAAGGTTGCTCAACTCAAAGTTTTTGGTACTTATATCATCAATATTGGTCTGAATAAAATTATAAGCCTTTTCTACATCAGGGTTGAGCGATCGTTTGACAATACTTTTTTGCTGTGTATTGTTTTGTGATATGTCAGACTGGTTGCGCACCACTTGCCCGGTAGTTTTATTAATACTGTCTCTTCTGGTAACATTCAGGTCGTTTATTTCATTAATTTGCCTTATTTCGGTACTGTCAAAGCTAAAATCTACAGTATCGCTATTGGTATCAGACAAGCTTATTTCTGGTTGTTTAACGGGTTGGTTCAGGTTTACACTATCATCTTTAAACACAGGGTTTTGGTTGATGACAACCATTTGTTCTTTAATATTTTGCCACTTGTCTTCCAGTTCTTTTATCTTGTAAGCGCTGCGCTCATAAGGTGTTTTGATCTTTAACTGGTTATTGGTGTTGGTATTTTTTCTTACAAAAGCGACTCCTCCGTTTTTCAGGGCGTTTAGGTTCGACTCATAATTTTGTACATTGTCTTTAAGCGATTCTTTAAACTCTACATCGCCACCCAAAATAGAGCTTAGTAAATACTCTATCCTTTGCAGCAGGTTTTCGTTTTCTTTAGACACCTGCAAGTACTTTTCATCTTCTATAGATTGGTTGTTAGAGTATACAGTTAAGCTATAGTTAACCAATACCAACACTCCGTTTACGATAAAAAACACGATTACCAGACGTTGTATGCTTGTATTTCGAAGCCACCTGCGCAGCCAATTAAAAATGCTCATATCACCAGAAAATGAAAACAATTAATAAAAACCGATCAATCACAAAATGAGGCAAATACCTTATAAAGTATAAGTTGTGTTTTTACCCACTCAAAATATCCTCATGTTAGTAAATCAAAGCTAATAAAAAAAATAAACTCAAGGCATTTTAAACCTTTGATTTTTTTTATTGTCAATCATTACGTATCAATTAAAATACCAATCCCAACAAAAACAATGAACTCACCTTGGGTTTTTACCCTAAGATAAAAAATCAGCACTTTTAACCTTATAAGCCGAAAAACTATTATTACACATAACCGACAAGTATGAGCAACCCCAACAAAAAACTACAACATTTACTATGGAGGGCAGGGTTTGGCGCTACTGTTCAAGATATAGAAAAGTATCAGAGTCAATCAATTAACAAAGTAGTAAACGACCTGTTTGCCCAATCTAAAAAAACAACTCTGTTAAAAGTGGTAGGCTCAGCGCCTATTGCTTTTACCCGCCGCAAGATGATGTCACGTGAAGAACGGCGAGCAATGCGCCGCAAGTCGCGCCAACAACTTAAGCAACTCAACTTAAGCTGGCTAGAGCGTATGGTAGATGGTGATAGCATACTTCGCGAAAAGATGACTTTTTTTTGGCATGGGCACTTTGCCTGCCAAAGCCGCAATGTGCACTTCATGCAAAACCACCTCAACACCATTCGCAAGCACGCCTTGGGTAATTTCAAAGATTTGGTGCTTGCCATTGCCAAAGATCCGGCAATGTTGTTTTTTTTGAACAACCAACAAAACCGCAAACAGCAACCCAACGAAAACTTTGCCCGTGAACTGATGGAACTTTTTACACTGGGACGGAGCAATTACACCGAACAAGATATCAAAGAGGCGGCCAGGGCTTTTACTGGTTGGGGGGTAAACCGAAAAACGGCTGAGTATAAGTTCAAAGAAAGACGCCACGACTTTGGCAGTAAAACCTTTTTTGGCAAAAAGGGAAATTTCAATGGTGAAGATATCATTGATATCATATTGCAACAGGAACAAACTGCCAAATATATCACTGGTAAAATCTATCGTTTTTTTGTAAATGATATACCAAACGATCAAATCATTAGCCAACTTGCGCGTAAATTTTACCAGTCTGGCTATAACATTGAAACGTTGATGCGGAGCATTTTTACCTCTTCCTGGTTTTATGACAACCAGCACCTGGGCAGTAAAATAAAGTCGCCGGTAGAGCTTTTAGTGGGTATCAGGCGAAACTTTCAAGTAGACTTTATCCAGCGAAACTCTGCCTTGTTTATACAAAAAGTATTAGGGCAAACTTTGCTGTTTCCGCCCAATGTAGCAGGCTGGGCGGGTGGTAAAGCCTGGATAGACAGTTCTACGCTTATGTTTAGGCTTAAGCTACCCTTCATTATTTTTAGGGCTGCCGACATTGAAATAACCGCCAAGGCTGAAGGCGACGTAAACAAACAAGGATTTGTAAACCGACGGATGCAACGCCTTGATGCCAACATTCGATGGCACCATTACCTAAAACATTTTGCGAAGCATCGCAATAAACAAGACATTTATAAAGCGTTGTCGGGTTTTTTATTGCAGGTGAATCACACCAACAACCAACAATTTGTCGAAAGGTTTGCCCAGGTAAAAGGGCAACAAGACTTAACAAAGACCATGAGCCTGGGCATTGCTTCTCTGCCCGAATATCAAATGTGTTAGCATATAGAGCACACTCAGTTAAAACCAAGTTTACAGGAATATTTACGAACAGATACACTCATAGCTTATGGCTAACCGCTTGCCGCTACTTAGGAATTGTTCAAAAATAAATTTACACTCTGAGAGGTGATTTATTGCCTTGATACTTCGTTATTTTTAGCCTCGTCTCAAAACAAAACCTCTACCTCAAGAATGGTAATTTAATTTCTCACCATTCCTTAGATTCTAAAAACTTATGAACAGAAGAAAATTTATCAAACGTTCGGCACTGGCTTCAGCAGGTACTATGCTTATTCCAGGTTTTCTGAAAGCCTACGAAGTTGCCCAAATGAATAGCCCGATCAATCATCATAAAAAACTGATTGTTATACAACTTTCAGGCGGAAACGACGGACTGAATACTGTGGTTCCCTTTCGCAATGATGTATATTACGAGTTACGCCCCCGCCTTGCGGTGCCCAAAAACAAGGTATTGAAACTCAATGATGAACTGGGCTTTAACCCGGTGTTGTCGGGGCTCAAGAGTATTTATGACCAAGGCTGGCTATCGGTGGTTAACAATGTAGGTTACCCCAATCCTGACCGATCGCACTTTAGGTCTATGGATATATGGCAAACTGCCAGCGATGCCGACCAATACCTGACTACAGGCTGGCTGGGTAGGTATCTCGATGCTGAATGTGCCAACGATTGCCGTACAGCGCACGAAGTAATAGAGGTAGACGACACCCTGAGCCTGGCTACCAAGGGAGCACGCATCAAAGGTTTGGCATTGACTAATCCTAATAAGTTATACAAAAGTACCCAAAATGACGGGCTAAAAATGCTCGCCAAACAAAAAAACGCGCATCACCACGACTCAAACGTGAGCTATTTGTATAAAACCCTTGCTGAAACAGTATCATCGGCTGAATATATTCACAAAAAGGCTAAGGTGTACAACAGTAAAGCCAATTACCCGCGCAATGCTTTTGCTCAAAGGCTCAAAACTATTGCCGGTCTGGTTACTTCGGGCATTGACACCAAAGTGTATTATGCCGAAATGACGGGGTTTGACACGCACGTGCAACAACAAAGGCGGCAAGAACGCTTGCTCAAAACCTATGCTGACGCTATGAAGGTTTTTGTAGATGACCTCAAGCAAAACAATCGGCTGGATGAGGTGCTCATTCTTACTTTCTCGGAGTTTGGGCGCAGGGTGAAACAAAATGCAAGTAATGGCACTGACCACGGCACCGCCAATAATTTGTTTGTAATAGGTGGCAAACTGCAAAAGGTAGGCGTTTACAACGAATCGCCCAACCTGAAAGATCTTGACAAGGGTGACCTGAAATACAGTGTTGACTTTAGGAGTGTGTATGCTACTTTGTTGGATAAACACCTGAAAGTGAACGATCAAAAGATTTTAGGCAAGAATTTTGAAAAGCTAAAATTTGTATAAATTTATAGTAGTTTGTTTGAAAGTGATCAATAAAAAAGCGCAACCATCATCAGATAGTTGCGCTTTTTGTTTTTTCTTGAATGCTTTTAACGGAAGGCTAATCCTCCATTTCGTAGGCAATCAAATTAAACGTGACCTGTACATCTTTTGAGTAGTCTTCTCCATTCTCAAACATATCAATGTCGGTTTTTTCGTAATACCAATTAATAGTTACCTCTCCTTCCTTTTTTTGGTGATAGTCTTCCAGTTTTTTGATAATCTTCTGAAAGCGTTGCGATGTACTGGTGTTAAAGTAGTCCATCTTGAAATTAAACTCCACTTTTTTGCCACCTTCTCCAAGAAACTTATCCAGCCAATCCATTACAGGTTGGTAAAGGTCTTTAGTGTACTCAGGGTAAGAACTGCGTGACAGCTCTAACACCCCTGTTTCAGCATTGAAGTTTACTTGAGGTCTTTCGTCTTTTCCTTTTATAAACAGATTATCCATGTATCCGTTAATTTGATTTGCAGTTTGAGTATTATACCAGCTCCAATTGAGAACTCTCAATCTTTATATTCCTAAACCGTGTAGGTTTTCATAAAAACGCAGAAAACCATTTAAGGTTATTTTGTGTGTATTGCTAACCACAATAGTCCATAGTATTTAGTCGATAGTCCATAGCTGATTCGAGTAAATGTTCACCTTATTAAATACTGTAAACCGAACTTGTGAGCTCAACGAAGTTAATCAGTATTTTATATTAAGATTGCGTACTCACTTTATTTTCAAAAGTGTTTCGGTTTTATGCCTAAACACCCAGTTAAATAGTTTTTAAATTCATAAATAACTGATAACCGAGCCTCTGGCGAGTCCTTAGATACCGATGTATATCGGTGCTCAACAAAGTTAATCAGTAAACAACTTTGACTAAAATCACTGTGGAGTATTGTAACCATTACCCTATCAATTATTGTTCTAAAAGCGGCTGGTTAATAAAATTAATTGTTTGGGCAAACCAGCACTATTCCGCTTGTTCTTCCATCATCTTTTTTATTTTATTAATGAGCATCTCTTCTTTAGAGGCAAAGTTGCCGTCTGTTTTTGCCAATGTCTTCAGGTTAATCAACACTTCTTTGCTTTTTTCTTCGCTGCTAAACTCCACCTCTTTTTCGGTTAGTTCGGGTAAAATTCGAACATTCATCAAATCAAAAAACTGTTGCCTTTCTGCATTGGTAAAAGCATCCAGGTCGCCTATATAGTCTGCCACATACTTTTTTTCCTCTTCCGAGATCACCCCATCTGCCCGCATAAGATAGATCATGAGCACTATTTCGTTTTTCTTGTCTTCTTTCGACTGGTAGCCTTTGGTGTTAAAAACTTTGGTAAAAAACTTTTTGGCTACCTTGGCAGAATTAGACACTACCCCTGAACCAATTATTTTTTCGGGCTCAGAATGAAAAACCACTTCTGGATTTTTAAACACGTTGAGCAGGCTTAACTGGTGGCGGGTGTTGGTAAGGATATGGGTGTAGTCTATCTGTATGCAGGGAATTACCTCATAATATACCTTTTCTTCTGCCGTAAAAACGCCTAGGTTTTTAGCTATTTTAGCACAAAGTTCTTTGCTGTATTCGTCGTGCTGGTTTTCGGCATCTCCCCCTTTAGCGTCAAACTGACTAAAGGGGTCGTGGTAGAGCATTTGTAGTCTGCCGTTTTTATCACAATGATCCAGTATCAGCTCTTCAGTCACAAACTCTTCGTTCAACTTTTCACCCTTCAGTACCAAGTCCTCCAATTGGTGAGCTTTTACTTCGGTAGTGACATACACCACCTGAGCAGTTTCGCCTATAGTCTGGCATTCGGGACAATCTATTTTACCCTTTCCTTCGCCTTCGGCATAGCATTGGTCACAAGTTTGTTTTACATCTCCGTTGCAAGCTTTGCATATCAATACCTTTTCACCCTCACATACCGGGCAGGTCAGTCTGCCCGAAGTGCCACATTGGTCACACTCTACCAACTGCAGTCTGCCATTAAATAACTCATCTTTGCGTCCCTTGCCCTTGCATTCGTCACAGCTTATTTCTCCAGTACCATCACAACGGGCACACTCGGCGTTGCCCTCTCCTTCGCAAGTATCACAGTCCCATTCGTGCCTGCCTTTGCAGGCTTCGTTGGGGCAATCTTCGTATTTTTCTCCATTACAGGTTTCGCAGGTTTGGTGGTAAGTAAGCTCACTCAAAAAATATTTGGGTTGTGCTTCTGCGATCTTTCCATATTGCAGCTCTAGCGGAAAAGACTCCCAGTGTTTGTCATATTTTTCAACATCAAATACGTTTGGTTCAATATTGTATACCTGCGACAAGGTCTCGAACAGCTTTTCGGACTCAATGACAGCTTTTTTACCAAACTTTTCTTTGCCACCTTCAAAGGCACTCAGGCTATTGCGAATGGCGCCAAAATAGGGGAAGTTAACCCGGTAGGCTTGCCTGATCACCTCTTTGCCCTCAAACTTGACATAAAAATAATTACTCCTATGTATGTCAGCTTCTGGCGGTATATACATGCGATCGTAACGTTCAGCGGCTATTTTACTTAAAACCTCCTTGATTTCATCCACAGAAATCGCCTGTAGTTGTTGGTCAGCGTTTTCGGTCATCAACATATTTAAAACGAGCTTTACTTTTAATGAGTAGTCTGCAAAAAGTTTATCAGACAAAGACAATTAGAAGTCTAAAATAGGGCAAAATATTCACAATCAAAATAGAATGAGCAGCAAGCTACCGGTTATTCATTGGATGGTAAAAAATAACTTGATGATGATGACTGCCTGCTTTTTAATTATTACCCTCTGCTATGCCTCATCAAACCAAGTGACTGATACTATCCTCCACTGTTCGTTTATTTTAATTAACTGCATATTTTTCACCCCTTTCGTTTCAAAAGGTTCGCCGTTTAGTTTACCCGATTTTTGGTAACAAATATAACGCTGAGCAATGTTGCCAACGATGGTCGTATTGTGTGACGTTTCCCACTCCGAAAAATCAGTCAAGGTACCATCACTTAACAATTCTTTGCGAGGCACAATAAACCCCTCAAGATCATAAATATGGACAGGCAAAGAAGTAGCATTGATGATAATGCCTTGTTCAATGAACAGGTGCCTGATGTAGTCTACTTGTGGCTTACTGCCAGCTGTGTTGGTAAAAAGGCTAAAAAAACGCTGAACCAACACATTGATTTCTTTAAGGTTTTGGTCTTCCATAAAAATGAGTTTTTGGCATAAAGCTTTAAACCAACTGCCGAATTTGCTCAATGCTCAATCCGGTAAACTGGCTGATTTCCTCAAGCGACAACCCAGCTTTTTTCATTTTCAAGGCGGTTTGCACCTTGGCTCTTTTTTCCCCTAGTTCCAGCCCCTCTTCTCTTCCCTTTTCCAAACCTTCCTCCCAGGCAGTATCCAAAGAGTTTTTCAAATCACGGTAATATTTTAAGCTATCCTCATAAGCAAATCGTTCGTTTTTGTCAAACAAGGCAATCTCAGCCGCGTTGAATAACTTCTGAAACACCTTCTCTTGTAAAGCTTGGGGTCTTTGCTGAAGTTTATTCAGGTTTTTGAGCAAATACATCCATTTGTCATAATGGCTCTGAAGTTCATCTTCTGTTTTGTTAAACTTGGGCATCTCTAAATAGATAAACTGAAGTTTGTCATAAAACACTTGCTGGGTGGCAAGGTCTACTAACTTTACCTGGTGATGAAATATATTCGATTGAATATCGTCAAAAACAAAATCCATAATTGCCACGGTATACACCGCATTGAGTTGAAAATTCCAATCACCCGATTTTGCCTGCTCTTGCACCGGAAAAGTAGCATAGTAGATACTGCGGTCTTTAAAATACTTTTGTTTTACCTTTTGAAGCTCCACAATGAATTTTTCTCCCTGCTCATTTTCGCAGTATAAATCAAAAATAGCTTTTCTGTCGCCAGGAGCACTTGATAAATGTTCATTTTTAAGGTAGTTAAGCGACTTGATCGTTTGTTCTCCCCTAAGCAATTCATTCAAAAAATCAATGAGCAAATCCTTATTTACCTCTTCACCAAATAGTTTTTTGAAGCCAAAATCAGTGAATGGATTGATAAATTTTTCCATAAATCAATGTAAATTTTTCATCAACAAATTTAATCAAAACTGATGAATTTCCTGCAGCTATTGTTAAGCAACACACCCTACTAAATCAATGGGTTACTTTGACAAAAGTAGCTCCACCCCTACGCAATAAACTTGGATATTAGGCGATTTAACAATTTATTTGTTGCTACAAACCAAATGATAGCTTGCACTTGTTGCGCCAATTGATATGAAAAAAATTTACTTGACAATTCTCTTTTACCTGTTATTCCTTCCTTTGGCATTCGCACAAATACCTGCCAATGAATTGGGCTTAAACCCACTTTCGCTGAAATGGAGTCAAATAAAAACCGATAAAGTAAGGGTAGTTTTTCCGCGCAACCTGGAAAAACAAGGGCAACGAGTGGCAAATATAGTACATTATCTATGGAGCAACTCTAATGAAAGCATTGGAAACAAGATGAAGCCCATTACCATATTTTTGCAAAACCAAACTGTAGCGCCCAATGGTTTTGTTACTCCTGGCCCCTATAGGTCAGAGTTTTACCTCGCTCCCCCCCAGTTTTTGTTCAATGGGCCGTCTGACTGGCTCGACATGTTGGCTATTCATGAGTACCGCCACGCCAAGCAGTTTAGTAACTCTATAAGAGGGGTTACCAGACTCGCCAAAACTTTGTTGGGCTCGTGGCCGTGGGGCGGAGTAATTGGGGCAGTATTGCCCCGATGGTATTTTGAGGGTGACGCGGTAGTAAGCGAAACTGCCTTAAGTAATAATGGACGCGGCAGGCAACCAGGCTTTAATATGGAATATCGTACTTTGTTGGCCAATGGTATCAAGTATGGCTACGAAAAAGCGGGGGCTGGTTCGCTCAACGATTTTGTGCCCGACCATTACAACCTGGGGTACCACATGATCAATTATGGCAGGCGTAAATATGGTGAAACCCTGTGGGCTGGGGTCATGCAAGATGCGGTACGGTACCGGGGGCTGTTTTATCCATTTAGCCGTAGCCTTAAGCGCCGCACCGGACTTACCACCAAGCGTATGTATAAGCAAATGGTAAACGAACTGGACAGTGTCTGGCAGTCAGAAGCCACCCGCCTGACTTATACGCCTACTACACAAATTAACCAGAAAAAAAAACGAACAGTCGTCAATTACCAATTTCCTCATGTACAAGCCGATGGTAGCCTGGTGGTGCTCAAAGATGGGTACAATGAGGTAAAAACTTATTATAAGATACTGCCCGATGGCACCGAGAAACGTTTGACCCTTTCGGGGATTAATTTTGATGTAAATACCAGTCTTTCGGTCAATGGAGGCAAAATGTGCTGGGCAGAAATGGGCTACCACGCCCGGTGGGGGCTCAAAAACTATTCGGTAATTAAACTGTATGATTTAAAAACCCAACGCAAGAAAAAAATCACGCATCGCAGTCGTTATTTTGCTCCGGCGCTTTCGCCCGATGGGTCAAAAATTATCGCAGTAGAAATAAGCCCCAACTTGACCTATAGCCTGGTAGTGTTAGATACTGAGGGCAAGGTGCTAAAAAAACTTGCCAACCCTCATAACTATTTCTACTCGTTTCCGCGTTGGGCAGACAACCACCACATTGTAGTAGTACGCCAGCAAAAAGAACAAAACCAATTGCAGCGAATCAACACCAACAGTGGGCAAACCACCGCTTTGACCAACCCTACCTCAGTACTTATTGCTTATCCGTATGCTCAAGGCGACTATGTGTTTTTTATGGGGGCGTATACTGGAATCAATAATATTTTTGTGGTCAAGCAGGGCTCCAGGCAAGTCTATCAGGTAAGCTCAGTCAAACAAGGGGCTTTTTACCCCCACGTATCGCCCGATGGCAAAACTCTGTATATGAGCGAGTTTAGCCCCAAAGGTTACAATGTGTCTAAAATGCCGTTGAAACCTGCCGATTGGAAAGTGGTACAAAACACCCAAACACTTACAGGAGGCACTGACTTTTATAAAACTATCAGCGAGCAAGAAGGCGGAAGCATTTTTGACAAGGTGGGAGAAGAAAAATTCAAGGTAAAAAAATACAATAAATGGACAGGTATTATCAATCCACATAGTTTGATTTTTTCAGTATTGCATCCAGAATATGGCGCCCGTCTATTGTTTGATAATAAATTCAGCACGCTTTCGGCAAACGTAGGGGCTTTTTACAATACCAACGAACGTACGGTATCTTATGGAGCAAACCTTAGATACGCCGAGCTTTACCCGGTGATCAAGGGGAGTTACCAACGCCTTAACCGTAGTCGGGTCAATGCCAACTCAGCAATTATTAATGATACTACCATTACTTTTGGGCTCAACGAACAAAAGTGGCAAGAAGACCGCTATTCGGCAGGGTTAGAGTTGCCCATCAACTTTTCGGGGGGGAGCAACTTTAACCGTATGCGTTTATCGGCTACTTTTCATCAAATCAGCGTAAACTTCGACAACGAAGACACCCGGATTTTGCAGTTTGATACACTTACCGGGAGCACCGCAGGACAGTTTGCCCGCCAAAACCTCAGCTTTGAACCTTTTCAAAAAACAAGTATGCAAGCCCTGGAGCTGAGGTTTACCAACAATATGCAACAACAAAGGGCCTTGCAACACATCAACCCTCGGTTTTGGCTGTATTGGGACCTAAGGTACAGAACTACCCTTAACACTGATATAAATTCGGGCAATGTATTTTTAGGAATATTCAATTTGTATTTACCAGGGTTTGCCAAAAACCACAGCATGTATTTTTCTACAGCTTTTCAAGCAGAAAACTTCAGCAATGCCTATAAGTTTGTCAACTATTTTCCTTACTCCAGGGGCTATGGCAGTTGGTTTGAAGACAACGCCACCAAATACGGTTTCAATTATACTTTTCCGATTGCTTACCCTGACGTAGCCATTGGTCCCTTGCTGTTTTTCAAACGGATCAAAGCCAATTTATTTTATGATGTAACCCGCCTCAACTCCGACTTAATCAATACTTTTAATGGGGTGACCAATACTCGCCTTATGCAATCTACTGGTGTAGAACTTACCTTTAATGTACGCGCTTTGCGTTTGCTCGAAATAGATATGGGGGTGCGCTATAGTTATTTGTTGGATGCTGGCACTTTTGGCATCGCCAACCCACACAAGTTTGATTTCTTGCTATTTAGTATTGGCATATGAGTAGTAGTAATAAGCTATTTTTTTACCGATGGATAAAAAACAAACTCCTCGTCAGTACAGGTTGACGAGGAGTTTGTTTTTATACCCACTCAATCATTTTTACGGCGAATCCGGGCTTTGCTCTTGGGGGTAGCTTTGCTGTTTTTAAGGTGACTCATCTTTTGGCGGTAACGTTCAGTAAGGGTAAGCTTGACTTTTTTCTTTGCAATGGCTTTTTTGCCTGAGGCAGTGGTTGCCACTTTCTTCTTTTTGGCAGGATGATACTTAAACAAAGGGGCTTGCTCCTGGGCGTACAATGTACTGCATGACCATAGTATTACAAAGGTAAAAGAAACGATGTATTTCATGTAGGATGTCAATAAAACAGGTGGTATGAACAAAAATAAAAATCTACACTTTATACTATTTCAGCGTCAATAGTAAGTGTATTTATACAAAAACACGTTTTTTATTTGGTAAAACGTTCGGTTAACTGTTCGCTTACGAACACTACTTGCACGCTCATGTACAACTTTCGATGCCTTATTTTTTTGTGTAATTAAAATAAACTTATATATACTACTGACTATCAAGTATTTACAATCAGTTTATTTTTTATTAAACGAACTGGTATCGTAGTTGAATTATGTGGAGCACAAACCATATAACTTTTATTTTTATTTGAGAATTGTTGAGTGAGCCCAAGCATTATGAAATATGAAGTAAAAGAGATTGCATATAACGAAAGATTATTTAAAAAACTGATCAAACAAGCACTTTTAAAGGCTCCCCAACAAAAACATTCTATAGAAGATATTGTACTTGCTACCGGACTTTCTACCCGTTGGGTAGCATATACCTTGTCTTTGTTGCTTAGGCGGTATCCTTGCCGCTTCGAAACCAACGAAAATAATGACCTTCTTTACATTTTTGATTTTGACGCTGGCGAAAACCGCCTACAGCGTTGGTTTACCCAATGGCTAAAGACATCTCCCAATACTAAAGGGGGTTGGCTCAGAAAAACAGTCGCACATATCGCAGGTATTACTGACCAACTCAAAGATCGCTGGTTGACCGAAAAGCTGATATTGAACTATATACGCAACAACCAAGGGCAAATAGTGATTGCGGAGCTTATCCAACTTACCGGATGGAGTATTCGTCAGGCGGAAACTGAAGCAGTACAATTACTTGCCAACTACGAGGGGGAGGTGGAGATCACTACTCAAGGGGTAATTATTTATAAATTTGCCCAGTTTGCCAAACCTTCCAACGAATCGGTTGACATTAGCGAAAGCCTGAAAATATGGGAACGCCCTCTGGCAGAAAAAGAATGGAAGGGAGAAGATTTAGAAAAAAAGATCAAAGCACTCAACCAGTGGAATTTCCGCATAGCTGCCACTGCTCCTCTTGTTTTTGGGGGATTGTTTTACCTACTCAGTGGGAGCGTGCCCACTCAGGTATTATTGCTAAGTGCTGGGCTGCCTTTGTCGCTGTCTACGCTGTTTTATAGCATTCCGGCTGTACGCAAGTTGCGTTTGTCGCTGGAAAATGAGAAGATTCGCCGCAAAAATGTAGAACGTTATGTACTCAAGGCTATTTTTCACCGCATTCACCAACAAATTCGCCCTGAACGTCAAATCAAAGTTTTGATAGATGACGTAAAGCCGCTTAAAACCTATTTGTATTGGTGGAACTCACGCCTGGTGGATCAGTCTATGTTTGACGTGCTCATGATGCTTACTTGTACTTATGACAAAGAGGCTATTTTTAGAGAAAAAGCTTTGGCGCTTGATGCAGAGCTCAATGTGGATACCAGTGGAGAAATTTGCTATGAGTTTGAGCGTTTGCACCTTGAGATAACCGAGGTGGCGCATAATCGTTTGCCCTCGTCTAATAGTTTTGATAATTTATTGATTTAATAGCTCAAAGCTGCATGATAACCACTTCCCCTAAAAAGCTTAACATTCGCTTTGGTCTCGTTGCAACGAGACCATTTTATGGATATTTCCCACCACTTGTACTTCTAATCTAATACCAAGTCTAATTGAAAACCCATACAAACTCACTTGTAGTGGTTTTTTTTGGCAAGACCAAGTTCTTCGCTATCGTTACCCGCTCTCTTGGTCAGCTGCGCTTAAGACCAAGAGGAGGGGACAAGCTTGGTGATGGCTTTTGATGTAGACTTACAAAGAATTTAGTGTAAGGGTAATGGCAACCATTTGGTATAATAATAAATGCTTATTTACAATAGTCCATAGTATTTAGTCGATAGTCCATAGCTGATTCGAGTAAATGTTCACCTTGTTAAATGCTGTAAACCAGTATTTTATATTAAGATTGTATACTCACTTTTATTTTTAAAAGTGTTTCGATTTTATGCCTAAACACCCAATTAAATAGTTTTTAAATTCATAAATAACTGATAACCGAGCCTCTGGCGAGTCCTTAGATACCGATGTATATCGGTGCTCAACAAAGTTAAACAGCAAACAACTTTGACTAAAAAACCAATACAAACTCACTTGTAGTGGTCTTTTTTGGCAAGACCAAGCTCTTCGCTATCGTTACCCGCTCTCTTGGTCAGCTGCGCTTAAGACCAAGAGGAGGGAACAAGCTTGGTGATGGCAATTACTTCCCCGAAAGGGCTTAATATTAGCTTTGGTCTCGCTGCACTGAAACCAACTTTTGGATAGTTCCTACCCTCTATACTTGTAATCTAATAATAAACGCTTATTTAAAGTCAACTAAAAAACCCAAAGTAGAGCATCTACTTTGGGTAATACGTTTTATTTGTTTTAGTTTTAGATAAAGGCACCTGATTCAGAGTTCTTCAAATCTTTGTTATGCAGATTTGTGGCCTTTATGCTTGCTGGTACTTTTGATTGGAGGAGCTTGTACTTCTTTTTTTGGTTTTTCTTCGTCCATAGACCGGATGTTTTCCAAAATAGAGGCTAATTGCTCATAATCATTTTGCTGTTTTCGATTCATAATTTCAATGAAATTTTAGACACTGTACCTATGACAAAAGTACAACAAAAAAGATTAGCTATAGAATAGATTCTACGAGTAACCTTTCTTGTGTGGTAAAAGCCCCGAAAACGAAGATTAATGGGTAATACTTACCCAAAAAAAAGGTATAATTCAAAGATAACTGATCGAAATACACCTCTTTGTTTGTACTTTTTCATTAATCAGTTCATTCATTTAGTCAACATTTTCAAGACCTTACCTTGTGCATTTTGCCTGCTTTGTGTTAGGAGGCACAGGTAAGTTAACTATTAATAACGCAGGGCTTAATTTTAAATAAGTCGGGGCATTATCTTAATAAAATTCTCACAAGCCTGATCATATTCCCTCATGCCAATGTCTTGTCCTCAGGGTCAAAACAAAAAATGTTTACTTTCAAGGTAATGTAAGTTAGCGCACTGTATCAATCAAAATGAAAGCAGTAATTGCTATAGTTTTTCTATTAAAAATAAAATGCCTTTACTATATAAAATCAAACTTTTTAGTAAACAAAATTACAAAAAATACGTAGTGTTTCAACCTGTTTTCACTTTTTATCAGGTTTTTTATTAAAATAATTATACAAAACCCTTTCTGTTAAAACCAACACAACTGATAACCCTCTATTTACCAAGCCATTGACTTGCTCAATGTACTGATATTTTTTGCAGTTTTTATACTTTTGGTATGTGTTAAAAAACAGTATATTTGCTAATGCACTTTTAGCAAGCAAAACCAACACCTTGAGTATGTATAAATTAGTATCTGATTTTGACCCAATGGGCGACCAGCCTAAGGCAATAGAACAATTGATTCATGGAATAAAAAACGGTGAAAAAGCACAAACCCTACTGGGAGTAACTGGTTCGGGTAAAACATTTACTGCTGCCAATGTGGTAGCCCAACTCAACCGCCCTACTTTGGTGCTCAGCCATAACAAAACCCTGGCGGCACAGTTATACGGCGAGTTCAAACAGTTTTTTCCCGACAATGCCGTTGAGTACTTTATTTCTTATTATGATTATTATCAACCCGAAGCGTTTTTGCCTACTACAGGTACTTATATCGAAAAGGACTTGTCTATCAACAGCGAAATAGAAAAGCTTCGCCTGAGTGCTACCTCAGCTTTGTTGTCGGGCAGGCGCGATGTATTGGTGGTAGCTTCGGTATCGTGTATTTACGGTATTGGCAACCCAGAGGAGTTTGGCAAAAACGTGATCAGCCTAAAGGTAGGCGATGAGATAAGCCGTAACAAGTTCTTGTTTGCCTTGGTAGACATTCTCTATAGTCGTACTGAAGCGGGTTTTGAGCGGGGTAACTTTAGGGTAAAAGGCGACACGATTGATATTTTTGTAGCGTATGATGACTTTGCTTTTAGAATTTTCTTTTTTGGCGACGAGGTAGAAGCAATTCACCGCATTGATCCCGAAACCAACCAAAAGTTATCTGAAGAAACAGCCATTTCTATATTTCCGGCAAACTTGTTTGTAACCGGGCAAGATGTATTGCACCAGGCAATCAAAGAGATTCAGGATGATATGGTAAAGCAGGTGTTGTATTTTGAAAAAGAAAACCGGGTAGAAGAAGCCAAACGAATCAAAGAAAGAACAGAGTTTGACCTGGAAATGATGCGCGAACTGGGTTACTGTTCTGGGGTAGAAAACTATTCGCGTTATTTTGATCGTCGCAACCCTGGGTCGCGCCCTTTCTGCTTGCTCGATTATTTTCCTGACGATTACTTGTTGTTCATTGACGAGAGCCACGTTACTTTGCCCCAAATACGCGGCATGTATGGGGGTGACCGTTCGCGTAAGACCAACCTGGTAGATTATGGCTTTAGGCTACCTTCGGCGCTTGACAACCGCCCACTCAACTTTCAGGAGTTTGAAACTATGATGAATCAGGTGATTTATATAAGTGCTACACCCGCTGAGTATGAACTCGAAAAGTCGGAAGGGGTCATTGTAGAACAGTTGATTCGCCCAACTGGGGTAATCGATCCGGAGATTTTTGTGCGCCCCAGCCTCAATCAAATAGATGACCTGCTGGAAGAAATAGATGCTACACTCAAAGATGATGGGCGGGTGTTGGTAACTACCCTGACCAAACGCATGGCAGAAGAACTAAGCAAGTACCTCGACCGATTGGACATTAATTGTACTTATATTCACTCGGATGTGAAACCGCTGGAACGGGTAGAGATTTTGCGTCAGTTGCGTTTGGGCGAAATAGATGTACTCATTGGGGTAAACTTGCTGCGGGAGGGGCTCGACTTGCCCGAAGTATCGCTGGTGGCAATTATAGATGCTGACAAAGAAGGTTTTTTACGCAACGAACGTTCGCTGATTCAGACCATAGGGCGGGCAGCTCGTAACGAAAAAGGGAAGGTAATTTTGTATGCCGACAAAATGACGGGATCGATGGAACGTGCCATGAACGAAACCCAACGCCGTCGCAAGGTTCAGGATGAGTACAACAAAAAACACAACATTACCCCCAAAACTGTACGCAAAAGCAAAGAAGCGATTATGGGGCAAACCAATGTTGCAGACAAGCGCAAGAAAGCGGGGGCAAATTATTATACAGCTCCTGATACTATAAATATGGCTGCCGACCCAGTGGTGAGCTATATGACCCAAGACGACTTGCAGAAGCTTATCAAAACAACCCAAAAGGCGATGGAAAAGGCAGCCAAAGACCTCGATTTTATGGAAGCAGCTCGTCTACGCGACGAATTGGCTGATTTGAAGACAATGCTGAAGAAGTAATACATAGGTGCTAGGGACTAGGCGCAAGGTGCTAGGTACACCCTGTTCCATAGGCAACCAACAGGGGCAAGTTCTAGATGCCGATGAATATTGGTGCTACGCCCTGTTTAACTCCGTTGAACTCATCGGCAACTAACAGGGGGCAAGTTCCTAAATTCCGATGAATACCGGTGCTATTTCCTATTTCACAAAAAGCTTGTAAAGCATTTATTTTCAGATATTTACAAGTTTACTAATTAAAAAAACTACACCATACCTGCCAGCGTTTGCTCGCTCTGGCAAGTATGGTTATGCTTTTTGTTTTATTTTATTTTGGTATACTTTATTCTCCAGTTCAACTTCCAGGTTTTGCCCTTGTCAAGCGACGCCTCCCAGTCCCAGTCGAAACTATCGGCTTTGATGTTGTAAAATACCATACGTTGCTTAATGATTTTACCCTTATATTTGCCTTTAGTACCCGTAAAAGACCGCTCAAAAATACGCTTGTTCCCATCAAACTTTCCTACAAAATCGAGGTAAGCTCCCTGGTTGTCTACCCAGGTTTGTTTCCAGGTTTTGTTGTTAGGGTTGTACACTGAAAAACTCAAGCCGTGAAAGCCTTTCATTTTTGGGTCGTTGCTGATTATAAAGTTTTCTTTGATCACCTTGCCGTTTAAGATACGGGTAATCTCGTTGGTAGCCTTGCCTACAGTACCATCTGCATTTTTCCAGGTGGCGTTCCATTTACCCACCCAAAAGTCAAATCTTTTGTCGAGCGGCACCTCTTTTTGGGTAGGAGGTATGGTAGCCGTTTGTAAAGATACCACCGTAACAAGTAAAGTAATGAAAGAATGTATCATGATGATTTGGTTTGGTTTTGTTTAAAAAAGTGATCAGCTATAAGGCCAAGACTTGTAGCCAACTTAAGCCTTGGTACTTCTAAAACCTTGTGGCTGACAATGACAAACATCGCTTATGGGCAAGTAAAAACAGTCAAATCCGATAAAATTTGACCTAATTCTTTATTTTTACCTTCTAAATTGACCAAAATTGTGAAAAAGAACCCGACAACCTTCTCAAAAAAACCAATATATATGGAGGATCAATTGCACCAATTTATGTATCAGTCGCCCATTGGTGAACTGGAAATCATTGGCAATGACGCAGGCATACAAGCTATTTTATTTGTAGACAATACCACCGAAACCGTTTTGCCCAATGCACCTGCCAACGTTGTGCCCACTCATTTGCCCAAGGTGTTACAAGCTTGTGTAACCCAACTAGATGAATATTTTATGGGCAAACGTGAGGCATTTGATCTTTTGCTCAACCCACAAGGTACGGGGTTTCAGCGCAGGGTGTGGGAGGCTTTGTGCCAAATACCCTTAGGACAAATAAGTACTTATAAGAAAATAGCCAAAGCTATAGAACTACCCAAAGGAGCCCAGGCAGTAGGCGGCGCCAATGGACAAAACCCTCTCTCTATAGTAGTACCTTGCCATCGGGTAATTGGCAGCAATGGTACCCTTACTGGCTACGCCGGGGGATTATGGCGTAAGTCGTGGTTGCTAAAACACGAAAAGGTAAAGCTACCTGGCACCCAATTGTCATTAATTTAACAAAGTATTCATCAAATCGGGTGTGTCAAAAAAAAGTACTAAAACTCCCAGCCAATCAATAGCTTTTTGCTGTATTTTTTTCGCTCGGTTACTTCTATAAAGCTAGTACGCACCTGAGCGATTTTTACTCCTTGGTGGCCAATGGTTCCGTGCAAAGATATTTGAGGCTCAAAATTTGTCCAAGCCCCTCCCCTGCTTTGGTAAGCCTCTGTAAAGTAAGGCATTGCCAATGTTTTTAAGGCAGTAAAAAAAGCATCGGGCAGCATTTCGGGCAAACGATGATCGCCTCCTGAAAAGGCAAAAATTTTGCTGTGAGGCAATATGGTAACCCCAGGGGCAAAAGTGGCTGAAAAAGTCTGATGGAAGTTTTTTTCAAATGCTTTTCCCAAAT
The DNA here is from genome assembly GCF_000169175.1 of Microscilla marina ATCC 23134. NCBI lineage: Bacteria > Pseudomonadati > Bacteroidota > Cytophagia > Cytophagales > Microscillaceae > Microscilla > Microscilla marina. The sequence goes on along the minus strand of NZ_AAWS01000051.1, from coordinate 43,900 downwards.
AGTCCTCAGATAATGTCAGGCTCACTTCCTTGGTCTTTCTCTCTAGAGGAGTAGCATATACACTGTCGCGCTGATACCCTACGGCATCGTAACAAACAAACACGTGGGCGTACTGATCTAGTTCGAGCCAACCACGACCTTGGTTGTAATACTCGCCTGTGTTGGGCAACTGAAGCTTTTCAATCAACAGTTCCCGAAGTTCTTCGCACAATGCCGGGTGGCTGTCGTACAGGGCTTGCCCGTTTAGCAAAAGCCGGACGATGGTTTCGTCACCGCCACAATCCCACACGGCCGTAATGCGATGTTTTTGGGCATACACATCCACCACTTGTTGCCTTAGCTCTTCAAGATAGGTTGCCTTACCTTTGTCATAAAAATTACCCATGACCTAATATACAAAATTGTAGCATATTGGTACTCCTCTACTTTTTTATCCTATTTTTTTTTGTCAATTTCTCATTTAATCCTCAGTTTCGTTATGCTTAGGAACATGTTCAAAATAAGTGTCGAGATTGAGGGCATAAACTCAAGGCTGACTGAGGCACTTTTTGCGGGCGTAGCAGCGCTACGGACAATAAAAGCTCATAGTCCCGGCGGAACTGCCGGGGTAACGAAAGTCAGGAAAGAGGATATGTTCTAAACCGGACAGCTTCAAAGTCCCGATTTCTTATCGGGGTTATTGTTGAGGGCTATGCCCGAAATCCCGTTTACGGGGCGATCACGTTCCTTAGTAAAATGGAAAAAATAAAGTAATCCAAAAGAAGGCAGTATATGTTTGTTGGACGATGAAAAAAATCTTTGCGTAGCCTTAGCTACGGAACTGTTTTTTGAAGAAGTACAACGATCAGAGACGAAGTTCAATGGATTAGGTTATTTTTGTAGTTTTACTTAACTCAAGTTACGCAGTTTTCTTAAGGTCACATGTTTCTATTGTTGAATGGCTGTATTGTTGCGCAATGCGTAGCCCAACCATTGAGCAATAAAGTCATATAACCATCAAAATAAGTAGGTCTGCGTAGCTTCAGCACTTAATTAAATAATCAACTGAATGAAACCAACCCTTATTGTATTAGCCGCAGGCATGGGCAGTCGCTACGGAGGACTCAAGCAACTGGATCGCTTGGGTGTTTCGGGCGAAACTTTGATGGACTATGCGTTGTACGATGCCGCCCGCAGTGGTTTTGGTAAAGTAGTATTTGTGATTCGTCGTGACTTTGAACAAGCTTTTTGTACAAAGGTATTGGCTCCGTTACAACTTGACATAGAGGTATGCTATGTTTTTCAGGAAACTGAAATAAATTTAAATGGCGAAATTATCCAACGCGAAAAGCCTTGGGGAACCGGGCATGCATTGCTTGCGGCTAAAAACGAGGTAACGGGTACTTTTGCGGTAATCAATGCCGATGATTTTTATGGGCAAGAGGCTTTTGCTACGCTGGCCAATTATTTGATTAATTTGCCTCCGAACAGCTCTGAATATGCGCTGATAGGATATGTACTACAAAATACCCTTTCAGACAATGGTACTGTGTCGCGGGGGGTATGCCAGGTAAATGAGACAGGCTACCTGACCAACATTGTAGAGCGTAAAAAGATATGGAAAAGCCCGCAAGGCATTTTTTGTACCGATGAAAAAGGCAAACAAATAGCCCTTGACGGCAATAGCCTGGTATCGATGAATTTGTGGGGAGGTAATAAAGAAGTATTTGATGTGCTGGCAGCACAGTTTCCGGCATTTGTACAAGCCCACAAAAACGATCCGAAAGCTGAGTTTTTGATTCCTGAAGTATTTGCGGGCATGGTGGCCAACCAAACCGCCCAGGTAAAAGTATTGCGCAGCGACGCTCATTGGATTGGGGTTACTTATAAAGAAGATAAACCTGAAGCTATGCAAAAACTAAAAGCATTGACTGATAAGGGTGCTTACCCTGCTAATTTATGGAACTAGCCTCTACCCCACTCGTACGCAAGGTGGCAAAGGTTTTTGCCCTTTCGGGGAAACTCATCGATGCCCAACCTTTTGGCAACGGACATATTCATGATACTTATCGCCTGGAAACCGCTGAGGGGCCAATCAGACATACGTACATTTTACAACGGTTTAACCACCAGGTATTTAATCGCCCTGCATTGGTCATGCAAAATATTTTGCGGGTAACTACTCACCTACAGCAACAAGGTTGTATTACTCCTAGGCTGGTGCTTACCCGCCAAGGGGAGCCTTATTATAAAGCCTCTGACGGATTTTGTTGGCGGGTGCTTACTTTTGTAGCCAATACTTATACTATAGAAGAGGTACAAAACGAAAATCAAGCATACGAGGCGGCGCGTTGTTTTGGTAACTTTGCCCGCCAGCTCAGTACTTTGCCCTTGCACCAGGTACACGAAACCATTCCTCGTTTCCACGATTTGTCGCACCGTTATGCACAATTTACCCAAGCATTGCCTCAAGCTTTCCCCGAAAGGGTAGAAAAAGCAGCAGAAGCGATCAGGTTGATAGAACAACGGGTAACACTGAGAAACCAGGTGGCAGATGTGTTGCCCACGTTGCCTTTGCGGGTGTTGCACAATGACACGAAGGTAAACAATGTACTGCTACACAATGACACGCACCAAGGGGTATGCGCTATAGACCTCGATACAGTCATGCCTGGTTATGTGTTGTATGATTTTGGCGATATGGTACGTACTTTTGTAAGCCCGGTACCTGAGGACGCACGACAGCTTGATGGTGTGATCGTACGCAAACATATTTTCGAGGCTTTGACCAAGGGTTATTTACAGGCCTGGGGAGCTGAGTTGCAGGAAGTAGAAAAACAGAGTTTGTGGTTGGGTGCTCGCCTCATGCCTTATATGATTGGTATGCGTTTTTTGACGGATTACTTACAGGGCGATGTGTATTATAAAACAACTTACGCTGAGCATAATCTCGATCGGGCAATGAACCAACTGACATTGTTGACGAGGCTGGAGGCGTTTCTTGAGCTGCGATAGAGGTTAGCTTTTAGCCTTTGTTTGGCTATTTGTAGGAGGTTTTTAGTGGTTCAGTGTTTATATTTTTCAACCGTCATTGTGATCGGGTGAAACTATTATGTTGGGAAGGTGACGGTTTTGCCATTTACTACAAACGTCTGGAACAAGGTAGGATCTACACCTTTTGTTGCCAAACAACTGGAAAGCACAACAAGCATAAAAACAATACCTCTTTGGATGAGTAGGTACTAACTAACATCGCATTGCAAATACTGGAATAAACAAGACGCATTGCAAATTCCAGGCGGGGTTTAGAGAGCGGGTTAAAACCCCAGCCTCCTAAAACAGTAAATGACACAGTTTAATGAACGCCGTCAGTGGGTAAGGTTTTACTCCCCTCCATACTTATTTTTAGCTCTTTCTATTTCTCTAAACAGAAGTTTTTTTGCATTACGAAACTGTCGTACGGCTTTGCCTGTTTCTCCGGGTTGAGCATCATACACATACTTATCCATTTTGCGGGCATACGAAAGCGCGCTGCCTTGTTGGGCGGGCATTGTTTTTTTGCTTACTTCATAATCATGTACTCCCCGCAGCTTGTTGCATTTTAGTTTTTTTATTTTGCGTTGGCGGGCACCTTTTTTCATGCCTTCCGGGGTAAAACGTTTTTTGAGCCCGTTGTAAAATATAATGGGTTCGGGCAAACATTCTTTGGTTTGCCGGGCATAAGCACGCCGTACCGCCCGATGTACGGCACGCCGCATTTTGTTCTGAAACTTGGCAATACTTGCCGGACGCAGGTAAATTTGCTTTTGCCCGGCTTTTTGCCCAAACAACTCCAGCCCCAGGTAGGTAATGCCTTGTTGCCGCCATTCTGTTTGTGCTTCTCCGTTTCTTATTACCTTTACCTTAGCTTCTATTTTTATATTGCCTTGAGCATTGGCTTTGGCTATCTTATAAATCTCGCTTTTGCGCGACGATAACTTGAGCTTAAGTTTTTCAATTTCGGCTTTTGCCAATGTGTCCCATTCTTCTATCAAAACTGTTTCTTCCTTTGTGCCTACGGGCAACACCATAATAATATCGTCGGAATAGCGGCGGTAATGCCCACCTGCCCGGGCAACAGCCGCAGACATCGTTTGATCAAAATCCCACATATAAGCATTGGCAAGGTGCGAGCTTACGGCAAGCCCATGTGGTATGCCTTTTTTCTTATTCTTATAAATGCGAATTTGCCCCTGGCGTATGGCTGCACGCATGTGGCGGGGCGACTCGAAGTAAGCTTCTACGCCTTGCTCTATGTTATGACGCATTTGTTTGTCCATAGCCCGCTGGTTGCCGTGCAAGTGCCGCCGGAGGTCGTTGCGGTAAATATAACTGTATTGGGTTACTGCCCGGTAAATGCGGTAATGGCTTTCGGATAGTTTGCTGACATCGAAAAGCCTTGCCCAGGCAGCAAACAAAAGCTGGTGGTCGATGGATGGAAAAAAATCTGAAATATCGAAGGTAAGCACCACACAGTCCTGGGTTTGGGCAAGGGCAAGTACCTCATCAAAAAAATCGGCCGCCATTTCGATGTTGCTTTGGTTGGGCGGCTTCTTGTCTTTTTCTTTGGTGTTTACGCCTGTTTCTTTAGCCTCTTCAGTTTCTTCTTTTAGTTTTACCGGAATCGTTCGGTAGCCTATCACACCTTTGTTCATTAGCGGGCGTTGCTTAAGTTTTTGTTCGTATTGGGGGCAAAACACCTGTTGGGCAAAATAAGCGTATAGCTGGGCATCTATGTGGGTGGCAAACTCTATGGGGCGTTTTTTGGCTTTAGCCTTTCTTATGTATTTGCCTCTGGCGTTGAGGTAATAATACCCGTCATCGTCCTGCCATTTTTTGTATTGCTTGTCGTACTTGGTGTATTTAAGCAAGGGGTAAAAATTGTGTTTCCCCGACTTGAACAGGTTGGCAATTTTTGCCTTAAATTCTTCTTTGGCTTTTTGTCTTTTTTCCCGGTTACCCTGCTGAAAACCTATTTTGGGCGAGAAATGAGGATAGGGTTTGGGCTTAAGCCAGTCTTTGTTTTTTTTCTGTTGGTTATGCCGTTTTTTTTTGTTGGATGGTGTCATGCTGCCAGTTGTTCTGCTAATAAAAAAAGGAAAGGGATGGTCATACGTAAGTACTGCGCATCGTCTGCCAGAACCCGGTTTCATCCCATCGTTGAAGCTTTGCCCGGGTAGTATGGAGTGTTACTCAATTATTATGAAAAGATATAAGAAACCATTACTTTTGCTACACTTTATTGCAGCAGCCCATTACGATGAAATACTGAACATTATTCAGTACCTTTATGAACTTTGGGGTGTGTGATGAGTACGTACTCATTACACATCCACATAAGTAATAGAACCAGTGATCTCTCTAGCCTGTATTTATAAACTTTTAACCTCTCACCAACGCACCGAACAAGGGTGCTGTACCAATCGGTTGCCCGATTGCATCGAAGGCAACGATGACTTTGAGCAATACTTTTTCCTTTCCTTTTATATTTTAACACATTGTGTGTTTTCTCATTTTTGCAAAAAAGAAAGAAGGCGACCTTTGTACTCATAAACAATACATCGCATACCAGCGCTCAAATAGTATTGAGCAGTACTTAATTTTACTCGTAGGAAGTTAAATCTCTGGTATTCCCAGTTGAAGACTTCCGCCTTTGTTCAAATGCTTAAAGAAGCTTATCACCAGTCAAGACTGTGTCCTGTGGTGATTGCCTCTCTTGCTTTGAGTTTGCTGGTTAGGTTTAGCATTAAGCTTTCACGTAAGTTATACAACAATATGAAAACTCATACGTTCAATACCAGCAACCAACGCACCATACAAGGGTGCTGTACAGCCCCAAAGGACCCAAAAAAGGGGATGATGTATTGAGTAGTCCCTCCTTCTTTCTTTGCTTGCGTAAATCTAAGCTTTTTATTATTTCTACGCCAATTCTATAGCCTCTATAGCAAACTTATCTTCCATAAATTTAGCCTTGGCAGCATTGTACCACTTACACTTTACATAATACGCAGGCAGCAATGCCTCTACCTCACCTTTGCGGTTTTTGGTTATGGCTTTATCGTTTACCTCATAGCCTGTTATCAGCATAGCCGGAGGCATAAAAGCCCTGGAGGGTTGCTCGCCGTACAGCTTCAGAGCTTCGACTTTTTGGGTAAGCAAAGCCACTGCCTGCCCAAACTTTAGCTGGTCTTTCTTCAGGGCTTGTTTTTGTGCCCGTACCAGTTGCAGCAAAGGTTCGTAAAAGTTAGCTTCTTTAAAAACCCCGTCTTTGGCATCAAACCAGGCACACTTGTATACAAGCTGTTTGTCGTCTTTAAAAGCCTGGTCTTTGGGCTTTGCCTGATTGCGCCGCATAGCTACCACCACCATAAAAGGAGGCACCAGTGCTATTGGTTGTTCCATTTCTATAGCCTTGCCCGCGCCTATTTCGTCGAGGGGTACCATAAAAGTACCCAACACCACCACGTCGCCAATTTTAAACCGGGCTTTGTTATGGGTTTTAGGATGTGTTATTGGATTTTGCATAGTTATTTTTTATTTATATCAGTTTGTTTTATTGTCATTCCTCGATTTTTGGAACAGTTTATAGAGAGAAAATCTGCCAGAATACCATAAACTAATGTATTCTATTTAAAAGGCAAGGTCCGATCATCTAGCTCAAATTTTGAGTATCTTGTAGAATCGAAACGTATATTAGAACTTTTAACAAGCATGTCTTTAAAAATCGCTCTAAGGGTATCAAATGGCATTGGGTCTTTTTCCAAAATACCCATTAAAATTACCCTTCGCTGGTAAGAGGTAGCTTTTTTAGTTAAGTAGGCACCTTCGTTTCTGTGTTGCCCCAGGTTGAGCGTGTATAGCTCTTGTTTGTTAATAAGTGTATCTTTTTTTAGGATAACCATTATTTGGTCAGCCCTTTCGCCAGCCAGGTATTCTTGTTCTGCTTTCTCTTTTGAAGTGGCTTTTATTGGTTCCTGTGAGGCTGTACCCACTGCTACCACTCCTTTTGTTTTGTTAAAACCCAAAAATGGGAGAAATTTGGGCAGTATTGAATCTCCGCCATTGCTTGTGTCCCCACCATAGCCGTCAGGCTACTGTTTTTTTACCCCTTTTGGCGATTCGATCAGCGCGTGAAGACACGCGCTGAGGCGATGACGGTATTTTTAAGTAATTTTTTTTTACTATGCTCCTCTTAACCTGACGGCTATGGTGTCCCCACAAGCAATAGGTCAGCCTAATGTACATCTTGTTGGTTCGGCTGTTTGGTTGCTTGTGAGACACAAACAACGGCGGTGCTAATCTGCCGGAATATTATTGTGTACGGAACAAGCTCATATTGTAACCCCCAATTCACCCTTAAAATAACCTTTAAAAAAGGTAATTGCCTTCTTTATTTCATCTTCAAAATACAGGGTGGAGCCATCATTCATGTTTATCTCTAACCTGGAAATATCAAACGTGTAATCAAAGGTGTTATCAGAAGTTCCCTTATGTTCCTCAGTAGTACTAATTTCTGACTTTTCCCTGCCTGTGTCCAAGGTCATGTGTTTGCTGCCATTGGCTATGTCATGCAAAAGTTTCAAAGCTTCACAATTTGGGTATAAACTTTCTCTAAACTGACCAAATGCTTTCCGATGGTCAGGATCGGTAAACCCATGCACCCCGGGAAATTCTTTAAATACCCAATCCAGAATATGCCAGGTATTAGTAGCAAGGCTGAGGGCTTTCCTTGTGTTGGCTGCGTCCTGAAGATATTCGTTGTATTCTTCGAGCACCGCCCGAAACTTATCTTCGGAGCTGTTAATACCAAAAGTGTGATTTGTCATTGTTTATTACTCTTTTTACTCGCTGCACCCCCCAAACCCTTCGGCGCGCTCAGGGTGACACAGGATGGTGGGTGCGGATGTTTTTATCATAATTGCGAAAAACCCCAGCTTACACCTGTCAGGTTTTTTCAGTGTAGCCTTACAAACCTGATAGGTGTTTTCCACCCAACTCCTCTACCGCCCCTTTGGCGAAAGCCTGCACGCAATATTGATAGGCATCTTTGCTGAGGGCAAAGTTGGGGTCTACAATTTTTACCTCCCTATAGCCCAACCCATACAGACAATACACCATCAAATCTACTTCGGCTTCGAGGGCGGTGGTGTCTTGCCCGGCGGCTTTGGCAGCCAATATTTGTTCGGCTTTTGCCACAAAGGGGGCTTGTTCGGCTTCGGGGATTTGTGGGATGGGAAAATCTTTTAGAAAGACATAACTTGGTTCATAAAAACCACCCTGAAGTTTGGGAAGAATATTCTTAAATAAGAAGTTTATTACTTGACTGTTTAAAACCGTGAGTAAGTATTTATCATCCTTGCTTATAATAAAGCATTTTTGGTTAGTATAAAACTTTTGTAAATCGTAGGTAAATTCAGGTTGTTTACAAATATTAGGATAAATAAGCTTGGGTTTCTCAAACTCTTCATAATATGCACAAGCTCTTAGTTCCCACCAATAATTACCTTTATCTCCTCTTTTTTTAGCCTTTTCTCTAAAAGTATTTAAATGAGTGCTTAACGAAGAGTAATTATCTTTAAGCCAAGTCCAGGCATCTTCTTCATTTTTAAATTCTCCTTGTTCATTTGTCCACCCTTTAGGGAAAAGTATTAAATGTTTAGGATTTGTTGGTTGTTTATATCTTTTGATTTGCTTGCCTTCCAAAAAAGGTTTAATTCTTTCAGAACTCTTGGCATCCTTTGTAATCAAGCTATTTTTAGTCGCTTCATCAATAACAAATGCTTCATTTAATCCCGTAATTAGCCCTCTATAAATAGGCATATCCCATTCTTTTAGAGTAACACCTTGACTTTTAATTTTAGCAATCAAATTCTGGGTGATTTTACTTGTAAGTACCCAACCTTGCTCGTTTAGTAATGAAGCATCTATATCAAATACATGTTCATCAATGTATTCATGTAAGCTTTCATAATCTAAGGTTTCTACATTTATACCTTTAAAAATATTTTGCGGAGTGTTTTTGCTTATCTGAAAAATGCAAGGGTAAGTGATTACTTGAGTAAATACTGGTAAATCGCCAAAGTCGATAAGTTTTTCAATCTTTACAGTTTTTAGCCAAACTCGAAATTCTTTGCCAAATTTTGCCCGCATCCATTTGTTGGCAGTAATAAAACTCAACACCCCATGCTCCTTTAGCAACCCAAAACCTTTTTCGTAAAACAAACAATAAATATCGGCTGATTTGGAAAAGGTTTGGTAGTTTTCGTTGGCCAGTTGGGCAGCTTGTTCCTTTATTTTTTGCAGCTGTATATAAGGCGGGTTGCCCAGCACTATATCGAACCCACCCTGGGCAAACACCTCCTGAAAAAACAGTTTCCACAAAAAATAAGGTTTGTTGGCGGTAGTGGGGGCAGTATGGAGCCGCTTAAGCTTGTCTATGGTGTCGGCAAGCTGTTGCTGTAGGGTTGCTACCTCTTTTTCGGCTTTTGCCAATGCCTTTGCCTTGCGTTTTTTTACCGCGTTGCTATCGGTTTTGGCGGCTTTGTTTGCCATTACTTTGGCTACAGCCTTTGCCTTTAGCGTACTCAGGCTTTTTTGTTTTTTCTCAAATTTGCTTTTAATGTGTCCCTTTATCTTTGCGTCAATCTTTGTCTTTAGTTCGCGCTTGCTTACCGCATTGCTGGCACTGTAATAATCTTTGGTCAGTTTCTGCAACTCACTCTTTTGCTGATTGTTAAAGCCCATCACTTTTTGCCCTTTAATTATCTTGTCATCAAACGACAAATCTACCCCCTCGAAACTTTGCAGCAGCGAGTTGCCCTGCATTATCTTATAGTCGAGGTTGGGCAGGGGGGTGGGCACTTCTTCTTCTATAATAATAGACAACCAAAACCGCAGCCGGGCTATGTCTATAGCTCCCTGCTCTATGTCTACCCCATAAATATTGCGTTGCAAAATCGCCTTTTTCTCGGCAGCCCGGTCCAGCGTCCAGTCGAGGGTGGTTTTTATTTCCAGTATTTCGTGCAAAATCCCCATCGGGAAGGCACCCGAACCAATCGCCGGGTCGCAAATCGTCACCACGTCCAGCAACTCCTTTATTTGTTTGGCGTGCTTGCGCAAATATTTTTGGGTTTCGCTGGTATTGCCCTGGCTTTTGTGGCGTACCAGTTGTTCCAGAGCCGCCTTGTTGGGCGTGTTCAGGTGGGTTTGCAGGTATTGCAGCAGGCTCTCCTGGGTCATATAGCTTACTATAGCCTTGGGGGTATAAAAAGTACCCTTGTCTTTGTTGTCTTCCAGCAAATTCTCAAATATGTTACCCAGCATTTCGGGGTCTACTGCCACCTCCTGCTCATCGGGGTTGTTTTCTGCCACCGTAAAGTTGTAGCGTTCGAAAAACCCAAACAATGCCACAAACAGCTCCGGGTCAAAGTTAAGCTGGCGGTAGTCCTTGTTTTCTTCGTCAAACAAACCCCCGTTCAGGTAAGGCAGCCAGCACTGGCTCCCGTCGGGCATCGTCAGGGGTTGCTGGTTGCTGCGGGGGCTGCTTAGGGTATCGAAAAACAACCGTGTAAGGTAGCTTTCATAAAATTTTGCCGCCTCGCCTTTTGTCTGCACCTGAGCAAAGTAAGTTTGCATAAAGGCAAGGTCGCCCCTGCCTTCGCGGTAGCCTTCTTCGGGGTCGCCCTGGTGGGGCACTCCCAGCCAGCCCTTTTTTTGTATAAAATATAAAAACACCACCCGCCCCAGCAGTTTTTTGCAAAAGTCGCGCATTGCCTTGTCAGCTGCCTTGCCCTTAAATACTTTCTGTTTTTTGTTGCGGGTGGTCAGGTCATTCACAAAGGCTTCGTAATGGCTCAGGTATTCTTTAAAAAAATCTTTGGAGAGCTTCTCTACCGAAAACGCCCGGAACACCGCCGCCAGCGTAGGGATTTCGCCCGTAAGGGTAAGCAGGCGTTCTATAGCCGTTTTGTGGGTGTCTTGCGTGCCAAACACATAAGTATAGCGTTTTGCCTGGGTTTGCTGACTTACCAGGTCGCCGTCTTCGTTGTAGTGCTCGGTGTTGCCCACAAACGACAACCGCCATTTGGGGTTTGCCACCTCAGGGTTATGGCTAAAGCTTACCAGCACATTGGGCGAGGCACTGGTGCGTACGTGGTGGGCTATCAGTTGGTTTACCTTGATGCGGCTGCGTTCTATTTTGGTGTCGTTGTGCAGAGTCACCTCGTACAGCTGCAGGGTTTCTTCGTCGTCATCGAGCATTATTTCACCCCAGCGGTGCAGGCTTTGGGCTATGTCGTTGTTGTGCAGGTCTATAGCCTGGGGGTGGGCATAAAAAGCCACCCGGTCGTTGCCAAACAACGCCAATAAAACAGTTTTCCAGGTGTTGCGGTCATAGCCCGCCTGTAATATTTCTTTTAGCGCTTCTTTGTTCATCTTTAGTTTTTTAGTCAATAGTCCGGAGTCGGGAGTTTTTTAGTTGATCATCATACAATCCACCATTCATCTTTAGTTTTTTAGTCAATAGTCCGGAGTCGGGAGTTTTTTAGTTGATCATCATACAATCCACCATTCATCTTTAGTTTTTTAGTCAGTAGTCCGGAGTCCGGAGTTTTTTAGTTGATCATTATACAATCTACCATTCATCTTTAGTTTTTTAGTCAGTAGTCCGGAGTCGGGAGTTTTTTAGTTGATCATCATACAATCCACCATTCATAATTTCACAATTCGCCATCAAAAAGCTCATCCAAACGATTCCGAAATAATAATCTCAGGAATTTCCTTTCGGGCACGCTGTTCGGCAGCCTTTTGCACCTCCTCCTGTTGTTGCCGTGCCTCATAAATCTGTCGTATGGGGTACTTGTCTATAATCTTTTGGGCTTCTGCCATTACCTCGTCCAGTTTCATATTGCGTTTGCGGTCTTTCCGGCGTTGGTTCAGTCGGTTTAGCTCGTGGCTGTACCGCCTGAAAATGCCCATCTTTAGCACCTCTGTAGCCGTTTTTGCCAGCGTTTTCAGCGCACTGTCTTTGGGGGCATGCTTAAGCACTATTTTCAGGGTAGCCAAAGCTCCCCGTTCCTGGGCAGACATTTTGTCCTCAGTCAGCCGGGGCGAACTTTGCACAATCATCAATCGGTGAAACTCCGCTTCCATTGCCTTTACATGGGCATAGTGTTCGGTTATCAAAGCTACATGTTTTTCGGGCTTTTTGGCTTCAAATATTTGCAAAGCCTCACTAAAAGTAAGCTCTTTGGGTTGTTGCCCGTCCGTTATATAAAACCCGCTTCGCCGCGAAGTTTTCAAATAAGCTATAGTCAGCTTTTGCCCATTGTTTGGAGCTGGCTTATTGGCAGCAAACTTAGCCATTGCCCGCCCCGTACGCGAGCGCAAAGGTAGTTTTTTTATCCGACGAAAGTCCTTGGGGTTTTCTTCTTTGTATTTTCGCAAAAATGATAAATACTCCAGGTGCTTATCGTCCTCCCCGGCTTCGTCGTTGCTTATCTCGTCCAGCACATTTTCTTCCAGTTGCTCACCGGGCGAATATATTTTGCTGTCTTCGCCAAACGCCGTATGAAAACCCTGCAATTTGCTGAGCACCGTATTTTGCAGGTTTATTTTATCATCCGCCTCGCTCGTCGGAAAAAAATTGTAAATCAGAATTTCGGCAGCTTTGGTTCCCAGGCGGTTTACCCGTCCAATCCGTTGCATCAGGCGGGTACTGTTCCAGGGCACATCGTAATTTACTATAGCATTGGCGCGGTGCAGGTTTATACCTTCGGCAAGCACGTCGGTAGTTACAATAAAATCCAACGCATTCCTTTGGGCATCACTGCTTAGTTTGGCATCAAAATTTGCCCTTATGCGGTCAAACTCCCGGCGTTGGTTTTTAGACGTCACCACCAGCGTGCGGTTGTAGCCCCGTTGGGTCAGGGCATTGCCCAGGTATTGGGCAGTTTCGCCCGATTCGGTAAAAATTACCAGTTTCTTTTCCAGGTTTTTGTCGCCCAGCAGCCCATTCTTTAGCTCCGCCACAAACTTATCCAGTTTAGGGTCGCCCGCTATTTGCCCCCAGCGTTGGCACAAGTCATCCAGTATTTGCTGGTCGGCTTTCAGTCCCGGCAAAAAATCCTTGTCAAAATCACTACGTTTAAACACCTCATTGTTGGGCGAACTGGCGTTTAGTTCGGCTATGCGTTCCTCCAGTTCGTCCTCGCGTCCTTCTTCTATATAGCGGTTCACGTCCAGGTCGGGGGCTATATATATCTTGTTGCCGGCAAACATCTCAATCATATACTGGTTGCGTTGCCTAAACCTGCCCAGTGTACCCTTAAAAGCCTCAAAACTGCTCTCCAGCCGCTTTATCAGCAAGGTCTTCATGATGTGGGCAAGCTGCCCCGATATCTTGTCGGCGTTGTCGTACAGAGCCTTGTGCTCCTCCTTTTTCAGGTGGGCTATAGCCTGATACCGAAAATACTTCAGCCCGTTTTGGGTGTCGGTCAGCTGTTGCACCGTTTGCTCAAACAAAGCACTGGTAGCCGCATCAAACTGATACATAACCGGGGTAGGGTCGGGTATGGCAGGAAAAACCACCCCCTGTTTTTGCATGTCCTCGCGGTACATATCGTTTTTCATAATATCGTTTCGGGTACGCCTTATTACCAGTGGGCGCAGCACCCGTTCTTTAATAGTACCATAAAGCTGCCGCAACCTTGGCTGGTCGAGCGTGGCTGCCCGCCGCAGGGTTTTGTATTCGCTGATCAGGGGCGCGAAAAAAGCCTGTAGGTTGGGCTCGCCCTCTATAGTAGACTGGCGCGTATTCTGAAACAAATAAATCTGATTGGCAATGTCTTCGGGGCGGTTGTTGAGCGGGGTAGCCGACAGCAGCATCACCTTTTTTTCGGGTTGGCGATCACCCCCTTTTTTGCTGCGCGGGGTTTTGCAAATCAGTTGTAGCAACTGGTACATTTGCGAGGTATCGCTGCGAAACTTATGCGACTCATCTACCACCACCATATCGTATTCGTGGGCAGACTCAATAATTTTGTGCAGGCTGCCATTGGTCACAAAATGCACATAATTGCCCAGCCCAAAATCGTTTATAGTCATCTCCCAGTTGTCTTTTACCGCCGGGGGATGTACTACCAGCACCCGGCTCTGAAAACCGTTCCAATGAATGTACTTTTTAATAATAGCCGCAGCAATTACGGTTTTGCCCAGCCCCACCACATCTGCCAGTATAAAACCATTGTGGGCTTTCAGTCGTTTGTAGCCTTCCTTTATGGCATCTGCCTGGTATGCTAATTTGTCGTATTTTTGGGGCAGGTCATCCAGTACTGTAGCATCATAGTTTACCGAATCGCCAAAGTACTCAATCAGCAACTTTATATAAATCTCAAAAGGCGTACGGTCGCTGTTCAGGTAAGTATCGCGCTTGACATACTTTACATCGGCGGGCAAAATATCTACCGCTTCGAGCCAAAGCTTTTCGAACGTATCGGTGGCAAATTTTACTTCGGCATAATCGTGCAGCAGCACATTAAACTCCAGGTTGCCTTCCAGTCCGGGTCTGGTTAGGTTGCTCGATCCGGTAATTACGGCACCAGGGGCATGCTGACTAAACTTACGGGAACGAAAAATGTATACTTTCGAGTGGATTTTTTTGGAGGGGTGGGCTTTTATTTTCACCTTTCCGGTAATAATGTCATCTACCAGCTGTAGTATGCCCTCTTCTACATTTTGGCGGTATTTCGAGGTCTGAATATCATCTTTAAGCTGGGTCAGAAACTCATCTTTGGTTTGCTTGCTTCCACCCAGAAACTCTTGCCCCTTTGCCTGGTATTTTTTTATCAGGCGGTCGGTTTCTATGCCTACCAGTAGGCGTATTTGCGCAATATCTGCCAAAAACGGGCGTATTTTGAAATAACCCGAGGCATACAAATAACCCACCAAAGCATCGAAATGCTCTAGATAATCGCTCAGGTCTTCAGCTATTCCTTTAAACTTATTGAGCAGGGTATTCTCCCCCTCGTTGGTAAATATCTTTGTCGACATGCACTGCTTTACTTGTTATTGGATGATTGTTTGGCTTATTACAATAATAGCGAGTAATTTCGATATTCAGGAAGTTTTCATATAATTTTTTCCACCTTAAATCCGCATGTATTGTATCTAACCTTTTGGTAAGCTTCAACTGGGACAAAAAAGTGATTGTCTGAGCTAAAGCTTCCTATTCTTTCTCATTATTTACTCTATTTGTATCATAATTTCTCTAAAAATTAAGTTCAGCACATAGCAATCCCAGCCAATCGTTCAACTGGTGTTGGTTTTGCAAGTATGGTTGTAGAATCAGTGCTTATCTATTTCAGGTTTTAAAGTTTATCTTCCCATAGACTCTCAGTTTCCGGGTGCGAGCAGTTTTAATCCATTTCGCAGGAGTAGCAAATGGTTGAAAGAAAATCGGTCAGGCTCTCCTAAAAAAGCCCAGTCCCCCCAAAACACCTTCAAGCTCTAAGAAAACCCTCTGCTTTTATTCCTTTTTCGGTGGAGGCACCAGTTCCATCCACTGAGCCTTTACCCTATGAAATTGTATATCCCAACGGGGTGCGTCTTCGCCTGTCTAGTTTGGATTTACCTTTAGTCAAAGAGTTGATAGGTCTTTGTATTTAGTCTCAGCTCTGATCATCTATATTATTTGTACCAGCCTGCTTGTGATATGCATAAAAGTTTTGATAGCTTGTGTGGGCTGATCCGTCAGGAATTAGGCTGCGATCCTTGCAATGGGAGTGTTTATGTATTTCTCAATCGTCGGCGTACTCATATGAAGCTATTGCATTGGGAAACAGGTGGTTTTGTATTGTATTATAAGCGCCTCGAGCAAGGTTGTTTCCAGTTGCCTCATCAACGTAACGCTGAGAGCATTCTCCAATGGTCGGAGTGGGTGTTAATGGCAGAAGGCATTGTAGTAAAAAAGCAAATCCAAAAGCCTCGTTACAATTTACAAGCCTCCTAAGTGTTTTGTTCAGCCATCAGTGCTATATTTGCCCTATGGAAAACAGCACTGATGACCTCTCCCCAAACGAATTGATTGCCCAATTGCAGGCTTCTCTTGAGGCTAAAGATGCTGAGCTACGACTTGCTGAAAAAACTGCCAACGAAGCTTATCTTAAGGCTGGTATTCCTGATATAAGTGTGTTGGCTTCTATTTTGGTGAGTAAATATTACTATCACCTACCTCTGGATCGCATTTTAAAGCAGTTTGCTCAGGAAGGTGTTCGCATCAACCCCTCTACCATTGGGGGGTGGGTACAACACAGCCTGGATTGTTTGGAAATTCTCTATGACCACCTTAAAATGCAAATCCAAAACGAGGGTTATCTTCAAGCCGATGAATCTCCCATTCGGGTGTTGGACAAAGACAAAATGGACATCTCCATTCAGGAGCTACATACATTATACCGACAGAATTTTAAGGCTTAAAAATTATTCCCAAACAACTAAGTAATGGACAAAAAATAATCTTTCGATGTAGGAAATGATCTTTACTACTGATACTTCGTTATTTTTAGCCTTTGGCAGAGCAAAGCAAAGCTGTAGCCATCGGTTATTGCTTGTAAAACTGTCACACAGTCTGGCTCAACATCTACTGGATGTTGCCTTGAACGTAAAAATCGATAGCTACACCAGAGGCTAAATGCCTCGCCTCAGTGGTAAATCTCTATCTCCAAATGGATACCTTATTTTTCAAGCATTACTAAATGAAGCTTTTTCAACATGGGGTTGCTGGGATGGATACCAAAGAACAGAAAGGCTAAAAGCTAATGGCTAAAGGCTCCACAAAGAACAGAAAAAAAATATGCACGAAAAGAAACTTCCCCCCAGTACCCAAAAAACGCACTGGTTGTTTGGCAACACCATGGAGCTCAAACATGACTCTTTGGGTAGTTTGCTTAAATGGCAAAAGGAATTTGGCTCGTTTTACAGTTTTTACCGGGTAAACCAGCCCCACTATGTAGCCACCAAACCCGAATACATCAAGTATGTGTTGCAAGACAACAATAAGAATTACCACAAGGGCAAAGCCTTCGAGTATATGAAAGTTTTGTTGGGCAATGGCTTGGTTACCAACGAGGGAGACTTTTGGCGCAAACAACGCCGCATGGCACAACCTGCTTTTCATAAAACCAAGCTTGCCGGGCTTACAGAGGTAATGACGGGATTGATTGAAGAGTTTTTGGATGAATGGGAGCAAAAGTACCAATCGGGCGACCGCATCAACCTTACTAAAGAAATGAATTTGCTGGCACTCAAGATCGTGTCTAAGGCACTGTTTCAGTCTGAAGTAGGCGAGGCTATTTACAAGATAGGCGACCACCTCAACTATGCATTGTACCGTATGATGATGCGTTTACGCAATCCGTTTTTGCCGCCTCGTTGGATACCGACAGCTGCCAACCGCAAAGAACAAAAAGCCATTCGGGAGTTGTTTGGTATTATTGATGGCATTATTGCTCAAAGACGGCAAGATACTCAAGATTACAACGATTTGTTGTCGATGCTGATGCATAGCGAAGATGAGGATACAGGCGAAAAAATGAGCAATCAACAACTGCGCGATGAGGTAATGACGCTGTTTATGGCAGGGCACGAAAGTTCTTCGGCTGCTTTGGGTTATTTGTTTTGGTTGTTGAGCCAATACCCCGATATAGACCAAAAAGTGGAGGCTGAGCTTGCCCAAAACCTGGGCAGTGCTGCCTTTACTTTCGAGAGTATGCGCCAGGTGCCCTATAGTAGTCAGGTGATCAATGAAATGTTACGCCTCTATCCGCCTGCTTGGACAGTGGGCAGAAAAGCGGTGGCAGACGATGAAATAGATGGCTACCATGTGCCAGCGGGTACCAGCATTATGATTCCAGCGTATGTGGTGCACCGTGATGCAGACTTGTGGGAACAACCTCATGAGTTTTTGCCGGAACGCTGGCAAACCCAACAGGTAAAAGAATTGCCACGTTTTGCTTATTTCCCTTTCGGGGGAGGACCTCGCCTGTGCATTGGCGACCAGTTTGCTTTGCTTGAGATTCACGCGGTGTTGGCTTTGCTCAAGCGCCGCTTTACGTTTGAGCACCAACCCCGCCACCACATAGCCTTGCAACCCCTCATTACAATGCGACCAGTGGAGGATATTTATTTGACTTTAATCAGGAGAGGTTAATTTTTTTGTTTGTATGGAGCCGTTAGCTTTTGTTTGGCTGTTTGTAGGGGGCTTTTAGCCTTTGTTTGAGCTGCGATGAGTGGTTAGCCTTTAGCTTTTGTTTGACTGTTTGTAGGGGGCTTTTAGCCTTTGCTTGAGCTGCGATGAGTGGTTAGCCTTTAGCCTTTGTTTGGCTGTTTGTAGGGGGCTTTTAGCCTTTGCTTGATGGTAATTATCATATTTGCGAAAGCGAGAAAAAATACACGAAGAACAGAAAAGCTAAAGGCTCTCCCAAGAACCAAAAGGCTAAACCCTCACTCCCATCACCAAAATATCGTCTATTTGCCTGTAGGGTGGGTTAGCGGCTTGCATCCATTCATCCAGCTTAGTTTCCAATAGTTTTTTTTGAGTGGGCAATGGTTCCTCAGCAATACGATGTAGGAGTTCTCTGAACCGTTTTTTCATAAACTTTCGATTCTTTTTCCCTCCAAACTGGTCTTGATAACCATCTGAGTACAAATAAAATGTGGTGGGTGTACTTACATCTATAGTATGGGTGTCGAAGGTAGGCTTAGTTCCTTTTTTACGGTAGCCATTGATGCTGTATATAGCCCCTTTTACCTCTCGAATATTGCCGTTTTGTACCAATAACAAGGGCGTTTTTGCCCCGGCATATTGCAACACTTGCTGTTGAGTATCCAGCACCACCAATGCTACATCCATTCCATCCCTCACCAACGTATTATTAGTCTTGAGAATATGCCTGAAAACAGCATCTAGTCGGTACAATATATCAGAGGGGTTGTCAAACTGCTGTTGTACAATAATGTCGGTCAAAGCAAGTGAACCAATCATAGTCATAAACGCCCCTGGTACCCCGTGCCCGGTACAGTCAGCCACTACCATAAACACCTTGCCCCTGGCTTGTTCTACCCAATAAAAATCGCCCGATACAATATCACGGGGGCGAAAAAGTATAAAATGCTTAGGAATAGCATGCATGATGTCTTCTTCTATGTGCAACATTGCTTGCTGAATGCGCTGAGCATAGGTAATACTTGCCGTGATGTCTTCGTGTTGTTTTTCTACCGTGTGCAAAGTGTTTTCCAGCGAGTCGTTCATTGCCTTGATCTCTTCGTGTGCTACTTTGATGGTTTCGTTGGCAGTTTGCAGCTCTTCGTTAGAGTGAGTCAGGTGGTGGTTGGTCTGGTTGAGCTTGCGATTGTTGCGTTGCTTCTCTACATAAAAAAACAACAAGACCAGTATCAGGGCTATAGTAAGCCCCAAGCCTATATAAGTACTTCGTTGCTCTAGTTTACGGTTTTTAAGGTCTGCCGCCATTTGTGCTTGTTGGGCACGCAGCGAATCTTCCCGTTTTTCGGCCACGTAGCGACTGGCAAGTTGGGTAAGCTTGCGTATTTTTTCTTCGTTAAAAAGGCTGTCAGCAAGTTGGGTATACAGTTCCAGGTTTTGATACGCCTGAGCATGCTTGCCCTGTGCCTTAAACACCTTCGCCAGGTACTCTACGCCGTCTCGTTCTATGCGTGGGTTGCCCAGGTTACGCGCCAGTTGCACCCCATCGTTGAGGTATTGTTGGGCTTGGTTGTATTTGTTTTGGCCGTAAAAAGCCTTTCCGAGTATCACTCTCGTATCTGCCAAGGCACTTTGTGCCCCAATTTTGTGCTGGATAACCAACGCCTGATTAAGGTATTTTTGGGCCTTGTTGTATTGTTTGCGCGTCAGAGCAAACTTGCCCAAGTCGAAATAACTCTCGGCAATGCCGCTTTGGTCTTTCATTTTAATTCTTATAGCCAAGGCAAGCTGATAACACTCTTGAGCTTTGGCATAGTTGCCCTGTAACTTGTACGTAATGCCCATATTGTTATAAATATACGCTACAGCAGTTTGGTTGTCTATAGATTTGGAGATGTCTAATGACTTTTGGGCAAACTCAAGCGATTGTGTATACTTGCCCTCCATCCGATAAACCAGGCTAATGTTGTTATAGCTCCCCGCCATTCCACGTTTATCGCCTATTTTTTCTCTTATTTTCAACGAACTTTGATAAGCTTCCAGGGTTTTGGCATAATTGCCTTGTCGCCAATAGGTAGCCCCCAAACCATTGTAAGCATTGGCTTCGCCTTCGGCATAATTACTCTTTTGGGCAGTGGCCAATGCTTGTCGCTGCAGCTCTAACGCTTTGGCATAATGTCCTTTGCGCATAATGACCCAAGCCAGGTAGTATTGAGCATTGGTAACACCTTCCGGGTAGTTAATCTTTTTTGCCAATTGTTTAGCCTTGGTGGTATAAAGGGCTACTTTTGCCGAATCAGAATAGCGGTATTCGCGAGCAACCATGTTATAAACATCTACCTTTTGTCGATCGCCAATGTTGGAAGGCAACACCTGTAAAAGCGAATCGATCAGGCGCTGGCTTTGCCCCCAGGTCTGCCCAGCAACTAATAAAAATAATAAAAGACAAAACCCTGAGATTTTCATTGTTGACTTAATAAGGTATACATCTGATTTTAAGTATATTCACTCCAAACAAAGAGTGTAGTTTAGCAATTAAACACTGGTTTCAAAAATATGTCCAATGACAGGTATTGCCCAAAAAATTAAGGGAACTAAAATGGACAACAAACCTTTAACCAATATACATCAAAACATTAGGTAACTGACCTTTCGCAGGTCAAAAATTTGTTTTCTGTGAAAAAATACCACTCAGCAAAATATGCTAATAAAAAGCAATGATTCGAGTATCTGTGAGCCATTACTTTTTTCTACAGGTAAAAAAGTAATCAAAAACCCTCCGAATCAAGTTCGGAGTTCAAGCACCGCAGCTGTAGTTTGTTTCGCCTAAATCTGTTGCACTACGCCGAACCGCAGGGCGAAGCCCAAGTTTTAAAATCCCGAACTTGATTCGGGGCTCTGCCTTTTCGGCTAAACAGCTCAAACTCGCCTGCGGCTCAAACAGTGATCTGTTTAGCTTACGCAGAGCTCGGCGCAGCAAAGCTGCAGCCTCGGTTTTACGGCTTCGTTTCACAGATTCCCCGAATACAAGTTCGGGATTTTCAACTTAACGGCAACAAACTAAGGCTGAATCCAGCTGACGCAACCCTAGTCCTAAACTGTATTTTTTTGCTTAAAAACAAAAATACGTACTGCGAAAGGTCAGTTAGGTAATTAAACTCCTCTGAAAGTTTTTAAACTCACGGGGAGTATATATTTTTTTTATGCCTCTACCGAAAAACAAGCACTACGCCAGGCACTGTTTAATAAATCATTAACTTTTTGTTAGCACAAGTATCTATCAACTTGCATTTATCCTAGTAATGAAGGTTGATATTAAATTAACGAAAATAATGCCTCTGGTCATTTGCATAAGTCCTCATCCTGCACAATTTTGTAGCCTCAAAACTTTAAAATAACTACTATATATATTATGTATAACACTGTATCACCAGCCGACGCCGTTGCTGGTATTCAATCGTCTCAAAACGTATTTGTACACAGCATTGCTGCTACACCTTTTACCTTGATAAAGGCCTTGGTAGAGCGTGCCGATGAACTTGAAAATGTAACTTTACACCATTTGCATGTAGAGGGTGATGCTCCTTATGCCCGCTCGGAGTACACCAAAAGTTTCAGGGTTAATAACTTATTTACAGGTGCCAATACCCGGCATGCGGTGCAAGAAGGACGCGCCGATTATGTACCGGTTTTCTTAAGTGAAATTCCTTATTTGTTCGAGTCACGCATTATCCCTTTAGATGTTGCTTTGCTGCAGGTTTCACCACCCGATGTTCACGGTTATTGTTCGCTGGGTACCTCAGTAGATGCTTCAATGGCTGCCGCCAAAGCTGCCAAAACAGTGATTGTAGAGATTAACCCACAAATGCCACGAGTACACGGCGATGGTTTTTTGCACGTAAGCGATTTTGACAAAATTATAGAAACCAACCACCCCTTGCCTGCTCATCCTCCCCGCACTCCCAATGCCATTGAGACTAGAATAGGACAATACGTGGCCACTTTGGTAGAAGACCGCTCTACACTGCAAATGGGCATAGGCGCCATACCCGATGCGGCACTTGCGGCTATGACCAACCACAAAGACCTGGGGGTACATACCGAAATGTTTTCGGATGGGTTGCTCCCTTTGATTGACAAAGGAGTCATTACGAATAAATACAAAATAAAACACCGGGGCAGAATCGTAAGTAGTTTTGTAATGGGGAGCCAAAAGTTGTACGACTTTATAGACGATAACCCACTGGTACGCCTGCTTGCCTGCGACTATGTAAATGATACAACGGTTATCAGACAAAACCCCAATGTAATAGCCATTAACAGTGCTATAGAGGTAGACCTTACCGGGCAGGTATGCGCCGACTCTATCGGAACCAAAATTTACTCTGGAGTGGGTGGTCAAATGGACTTTATGCGGGGGGCATCTTTGTCTAAAGGTGGTAAACCTATCATTGCATTGCCTTCGGTTACCTCTAAGGGCTTGAGTCGTATTAGTACTACCTTAAGGCCAGGCGCTGGAGTAGTTACTACCCGTGCTCACGTGCAATGGGTAGTAACAGAATATGGGATAGCAGAGTTGTATGGGCAAAATCTGCGTACCCGTGCCAAGCGGCTGATAGAGATTGCCCACCCCGACCACCGCGAAACTTTGGCACGCGAAGCCAGAGATATATTGAAATTAGGGGTTTAGTTTTTTTATGGCTAAATTGTTCTATTGATTAAACCCCCAGGGTTAAATGGTTTTATGGTTGGTCAGGCACAATGTGGCTTTGTCCAACCATAAAACCTTTAGCAAAGCAATAAACGTTTACCCATTAGCCGAAAACCTTCTAACAATTCAAACTATGCCAATCCCCATTGTCGAAAGTGACTATTTTTCTATATACTTTACAGAAGAATTCAAGCTATTTGAGCAGTTTTGGTATGCCAGCAGCCAACAAATGACTGAGGCAGATTACAAACGACTACATTATGCCTGGGTTCAAAAATTAATTGAGAATAAATATAATATACAATACTTTTATTTAGACAATCGAGCCAACCACTTTGTCATTTCAAAAGAGCTGCAGCAATGGCATGCCCAGCATATTGCTATACCCGTATTGAATCATTTGCCCAACCCTGATAAAGTAAAAGTGGCTATGGTAGTAAGCGAAGACTTTGTAAGTCAGCTTTCTATAGAACACACCGTTAACACCCACCAAGATTTTAACCAGGTGACGTACTATTTTACCAACCCCAAAGAAGCCCAAAACTGGTTGCTGAAGCAGGATTAAAATTTCTCGCGATATATGATCATTCGTCAAAATACTGGCTAAAATCTCACCTGTTTTTTGCTTGGTTTGGGGAGTCTACTTTGTATTTTGAAACAAAAAACAAAAAAACACCTTCTACAAATGTTTTCATTATTATAAACCTATCCTTGTTTCTGTTTTTACGCTGTTAACTTCATCACCACAACTTTGTTTACCCATATATACCGAGTAAAAAACACTTAACCATCTAAAAATCAAAATCTTATACTCTTTTCGTTTTTTTACTGTTCACCCATTATTTAGCAGACTAAATACTTGCATTTTGCCTTCTGTTTACTTCTTGCACACTACAACTAACAACACAAAATGTTTTGCTTACTTTTTGTATACCTCCATATTTAGGTAAAATATTCTGCAAAACACTAATATTGCCAATGAGTATTTCGCTCAACAACAAAGTTATATTACACTTATTTTAAAATCTTAAAAATTATGAAAAGAATTACCCTGCTAAGCGTGAGCTTCATGATGATGCTTGCTGCCTTCACTTTCTCTTGTAAGCAACAAGAGGCTACTCCTAATGCCCCTGCAAATAACAACGGTATTAGTCAAGAGGTAATTAACCAATTTAAAGACCTTGGGATTGACGCCAGAAATGGTGTATATACGACCCAAACGAACCCTTTGACAGGAAAAACTCAAAAAGGATATAGTCTTGAAAAAGACGTATTTGTATCTGAGGATCAGTTCAAAGAAATGCTTGCGAGCCCAACAACCGAGGGTGCTAATGGTGAACAATACCGTACTAGCAATCTGGTAAACGCTCCTCGCACTATTCGTGTACTTGGTTACACTGCCAACAATTCAAACGGATTGGGTAGTACTTTGAGAGAGGCTTTGCGCCAGTCTATCCAGCGTTACAATGCTGAAAACCTTAGCTTACGCTTTACTTTAGCTTTTGGTAGCAACTTTCAGGTATACGACATAGTAGTATATCAGGTATCTAACGGTTCTATTGGAGCAAGTGCTGGTTTCCCAACCAATGGCAACCCTTACAAGTGGGTGCGTATGAACTCAGGCGTAAACAATGGAGGAATCCAATTGGCTCGTCACATCACTATGCACGAACTAGGTCACTGCATTGGTTTCCGTCACACTGACTGGTTCAACCGCTCTATTAGCTGTGGAAGCGGTGGAAACGAAGGTACTGCTGGAGTAGGTGCTATCCATATTCCAGGTACTCCGGTTGCACCTAGCTTTGACAATCAATCTATTATGTTGTCTTGCGGTGGTTTAGGTACTCCTGGTGCTTTCTCTGCTGGCGACCGTACTGCATTGAACTACCTTTACTAAGAACTATAAGGTTGTAAACAATGAGCAAGCAACTGCAAGTGTAATTAAAACTAGTTATACTTTTTTGTCGCTCATTATTTACCACTGCTTATCGCAATTTAAGTAATTGATATAGATTAATTATGTTGTGATAATTAAAAGTAAAACCCTGAGCAGTTTTGTATCAGGGTTTTTTTTATGTTTTTTGTTCTTCGTGGAGCCTTTAGCTTTTCTGTTCTTGGTGGAACCTTTAGCCATTAGCCTTTAGCTTTTCTGTTCTTCGTGTAGCTTTAGCCGTTAGCTTTTAGCCTTTTTATTCTTCGAGTAGCTTTAGCCATTAGCTTTTAGCCTTTCTGTTCTTGGTGTAGCTTTAGCCGTTAGCTTTTAGCTTTTCTGTTCTTGGTGGAACCTTTAGCCATTAGCCTTTAGCTTTTTTGTGCTTCGTAGAGCCGTTCGCTTTTAGCCTTTCTGCTCTTCGTGTAGCTTTTCTCTCTTTCGCAAATATGATAATCACCAGTGAGCAAAGGCTCTACTCTATCATAGCTCAAGCAAAGGCTAACAGCTCCCTACAAACAGCCAAACAAAAGCTAAAGACGAAACCCCATCACCAAAATATCATCTACTTGTTCGTGGTGGCCTTGCCACTGAGTCAGCGTTTGCTCTAGGTGTTGTATTTGAGTAGGCATAGGTAGGGTATGTATTTGTTGCAAGGTTTCTCTGAATCTTTTACGCATAAATTTTTTACCTTCGTTTCCTCCAAACTGATCTTGATAACCGTCTGAGAACAAGTAAAAAGTAGTGGGTTTATCCAATGGTACTACATGGTTGGTAAAACAACGGTTAAACTCGCGCTGCTCTCCGCCTACCGAGTAAGAATCGCCCTTGAGTTGATGCAGTTGCTTGTCTTGAAAATAAATCATAGTATTACAAGCCCCTGCATATTGCAACGTTTTTTGGGCAAAATTGATGTGCACTACCCCCATGTCCATGCCGTCACGGTTGAGACTTTCTTTTTGTCGCAGGGTGTGCCTTATTTCTCTATGCAAACTATTGAGTATTTCGTGAGGGGCGTGTATTTTTTCTTTGTTTACTACTTGCTTTAGCAGCGACTCGCCTATCATACTAATGAGCGCGCCGGGCACCCCATGCCCGGTACAATCCATTGCCACCACAATGGCTCCGTGTTTTTCGGGTTGGTGGGGGTGTATTTCAGTTAACCAATAAAAATCGCCACTTACCTGATTGCGGGGTTTAAAAAACACAAACGATTGGGGGAACACCCGCAAAATGTCTTGTGGTCGGGGCAAGAGCAAAGTTTGTATGTTTTTGGCATAGCCAATGCTCTCAGTCAACATCGAGTTTTTTTCCTGTAAATCTTCGTTCAAAGCCTCCAGTTGGTTTTTCTGATCGTTGATCTGATCGTTTTGGCTCTTGAGTTGAAAGCTCTGTAAAAAATTGCGATGGATGATTTCGTGACGAAACCGTGATACTACTACAAACATGACCCCAAGAGCAGCAGTAAATACCAGCCCACTTTGAGGCAAAGGCACTTTGTCTGCATACACTACCATATATACTGTCGCATTGAGCCCCACCAGGTACAGCCAAAACAACACACTTTGCCAAAAGGCAATCAACGGAATGGCGCTCATCAGAATAAGACAAGCCCCATTGGTAAATACAAAATTAGCCATGTCGCCCGGAATGGGGCGGTAAGCCGACGAGGTAAGCACTGTTACCAGGGTTACATACATCACCCATTGCACCGGCACTCGTAGGGTATAAAAAGTAATCAGCCCCAGGGCTCCCACCATAGAGGGGATCAAACGCACCCAAACAAAGAAGGATTTTTCGGCGGAAGCCACCATAGAATAGTCTGCCAAAGTACCCGGATAAAGCATGATGGTCAATGCTATAGTCCAAAGGCTTAGCCGCTGCCTAAGTCTTTGTTTTTCGTGAAGCCACTCTTCATGCAGGTGGTCTTCAGTAATTGGTTTCATAAATATGTTTTGCTTAAAGTAATCTGCCTGATTTGTACATTTTGATAGCGGCAAGGCGCTTGCGTGGTGGTAAAATGCCTTTCGGCAAATGAAGGAGCAATTGTTATCTGTATAAAATACAATAACTTAGCCGATTTTGATAATATAGTTAAAATTGATAAAATACAAAGCTTTATGAAAATAAGTCAGCACATTGACAGATACCACACTGACAACCAAGCAAATAAAACGCATAAAGCCTTGCCTGGATTTGTTACATTGAGTAAAAATTTCCTAACTTTGAAATTAATTAAAAATTCTATTATAGTCTTTTAAACATAAAAAAATAAAATGGGAAGTTCAACCCCAAAAACCGACAAGATAGCCGAAAAGTACGACCCCAAAAACGTAGAGGGGAAATGGTACCAGTATTGGCTGGATAACAAGTTTTTTAGTTCAAAACCCGATGACCGTGAGCCATATACTATAGTCATTCCGCCACCCAACGTCACCGGAGTCTTGCACATGGGGCATATATTGAACAATACCATTCAAGATGTGTTGATTCGGAAGGCTCGAATGGAAGGTAAAAATGCGTGCTGGGTACCCGGCACCGACCACGCCTCTATTGCCACCGAAGCCAAAGTAGTGAGAATGTTGCGCGAGAAGGGAATCAAGAAATCGGAGATTGGGCGCGATAAGTTTATGGAATATGCCTGGGAGTGGAAAGAAAAATACGGCGGCATTATTCTTAAACAACTTCAGACTTTGGGCGCGTCGTGCGACTGGGACCGCGAGGCTTTTACCATGGATGAAAAGCGCTCGGAGCAGGTATTGGATATTTTTATCAAGTTATATGAAGATAAAAAAATATACCGTGGCTTGCGCATGGTAAACTGGGACCCGGTAGGCAAAACCACTGTATCGAACGAAGAAGTAATCCATAAAGAAGAAGATTCTACACTTTATTATATCAATTACCGCATTGCCGAAGGCGGTGGCTATGTTACAATTGCCACTACTCGCCCCGAAACTTTGCTGGGCGACACGGCGGTATGTGTAAACCCCGAAGATGAGCGCTATAAGCACTTGATCGGTAAAAAAGCCATTGTACCGTTGGTAAACCGTGAGGTACCTATCATTGGTGACAAGTATGTAGACACGAGTTTTGGTACGGGTTGCTTGAAAGTAACTCCGGCTCACGACATGAATGACTATGACCTGGGTAAAAAACACAACCTTGAGGTGATAGACATTTTTAATGAGGACGCTACGCTCAACGAAGCTGCTCAGATTCATATTGGCAAAGATCGCTTTGAGGTGCGCAAAGACATCATCGAAGACTTGAAAAAAGCGGGTTGTTTTATTGCCGAAATTCCTTACAAAAACAAGGTAGGTACTTCGGAGCGTACGGGGGCGGTAATTGAGCCACGTTTGTCTAAACAATGGTTTGTGGCAATGAAGGAATTGTGCGAACCTGCCCTGGAAAACGTTTTGAACAAAAACATTGAGTTCCACCCGGCATCGTTCGAAAACATGTACAAGTCTTGGATAGATGGTATTCAGGATTGGTGTATTTCGCGTCAATTGTGGTGGGGGCATCGCATTCCTGCTTATTATTTGCCAGGCAACAGCGAAGAAGAAGAGCGTTTTGTAGTGGCTAAAAATCTCGACGAAGCCTTGGAGAAGGCTCAAGCCATTGACCCAGGCATCCAAAAAGAAGACCTTCGTCAGGAAGAAGACGTACTAGACACCTGGGCGTCGTCCTGGTTGTGGCCTATTTCGGTGTTTGAGCCCGACGAATTAGATTACTACTACCCTACTACTACGCTGGTAACGGGGTTTGATATTATATTTTTCTGGGTAATGCGCATGATCATTGCCGGATACTATGTAAAAGACGAAAAGCCATTTAAGCATGTATACTTTACTGGAATGGTAAGGGACAAGATGCGCCGTAAAATGTCTAAATCGTTGGGTAACTCGCCTGATGTATTTAAGCTGATGGAAAGGTATGGCACCGATGGTTTGCGTTATGGTATTTTGAGCAGTGCGGCGGCAGGCAACGACATTATGTTTGACACGCCTGTACCACCCGACAATGCCTCGGACGCAGTAAGGGAAGCCTTTTTTGAGGACAGCAAAAACTTAGATTCTAATATTTGCGATAATGGGCGAAGATTTGCCAACAAGATTTTCCAATCTTTCCGCTTGATCAATATGTGGGAGGTAGACGATAGTTTGCCCAACCCTAATAAGGTGGCAATAGAATGGTTTGAGGCAATATTTAACCAAGAGTTGACAGTGATAGAAAAGAGCTTGAGCGAGTTCCGTATTTCGGAGGCGCTTACCAAGCTGTATTTGTTGTTTTGGCACAACGGCTTTTGTTCCTGGTACTTAGAAATGATCAAGCCCGAGTTCGACCAAGCGGTAGGCAAGTCTAAACCTATAGATGGCGAAACTTACCGTTTTACGGTAGACTATTTCGAGCGTTTGCTCAATGCATTGCATCCATTTATGCCTTTTATTACTGAGGAAATTTGGCAGTTGATCAAAGAACGTGGCGAAAAGGATACGGTTTGTTTGGCAACTTACCCAACACCAGGCATCCAAAACCCTGAGTTGGTAGCACAAGCCGAAGTAGCTTTTGAGGTAATCCAGGGCATTCGCGATATTAGAAACAAAAAAGGATTGAAAAAACATGAGCCTTTGAAGTTGATAGTAAAAACCGATGCGCCTGAGTTGTTCAACAAGTTTGAGCAAATCATTCAGAAATTGGCGGCTATCTCAGAAATTGAGTTTGTAAACGACAAGGTAGCTGGTGCAGTGGGTGTTGTAGTGAAAAACCACGAATGTTTTGTACCACTAGAGGGCAAAATAGACGTGGAGCAAGAGCGTACCAAGCTAGAAAAAGAGTTGGAACGCCATAAACGTAATTTGAACGCCTCTACCAACAAGCTCAAAAACGAACGCTTTGTAAACAATGCCAAACCAGCCGTGGTAGAGAGTGAGCGTAAAAAGCTTGCTGACGCCGAAGCAGCCATCAAGGTATTGGAAGAGAGCTTGAGTAGTTTGTAAAGTGTTTTTTGAGCGTTCAGGTTTTAGCTACAAGTCCTTAGATACTGATGTATATCGGTGCTACAAGTGATGCACGCTACATTATATATATCAATAAGAAGGCAGCCTCTTGGCTGCCTTTTTTTATCTTCTTGGCAAAGCCTGAGACAATGAAGTTATTTTTTTAGTCCACCCCCTAAAACTTCATCATCACCGCCCCACCTATGCTTTTGGTTTGGGGCATATTGTACAAATCTACCCCAAAGCCATTGCCCGTGCCTGTAAGGTTGGTTTCGGGGTCAATGCCTGTATAGTTAGTGGCAAGCCACAAGTTGCGCCCAATAAATGACAGGGTCAGCTCAGAAATTAACCAGTTTTTCAACCACCGAGCAGGCAAAGTATAGGCTATAGTCAATTCGCGCAAGCGCAGCCACGAAGCATCCTGGAGGTTGGCTTCAGAAATGCCCGTCACCCCATAAAAAGTAAAAGGGCTTGTTTCGGCTGCCTGGGTAGCATTGAGGTTATAAAAGTTTACCGGAATATCATTGGGGCTACCATCCAGCTTTACCCCAGGGAAAATATAGTTGGTGACCGTGCGTGCTGCTGCGGCGCGTTGCGACATGCCAGCATAATCAAGGTTGGCTTGGGTAGCGTTCCACATATCACCTCCCCGGCGAATGTCCCACCGCATCCCTACGCTGACTCCTTTCCAGCTAAAATTGCTTTCAATGCCCCACAGCCAGTCGGGTGTAGGGTCGCCCACCGCCCCCGTCACCCCCAAAGTAGGTAAACCTTGATTGTTGATGATGAGTTCGCCCTGATCGTTTCGCTGATAATAGGTACCATATAGCACGCCATAAGGTTGTCCGTTGCCCGCGCTCGAATACGCGGGTCTTAAGCCATCTATGCCCCCCATGTTGATGCGGGCTACCTCACGGGGCAAATCGTTTACTTTACTATTCAACCGGGTAAGGTTGACTGATAAATACCAACGTACCGCCTTATTTTTGATCACCTCCCCTCCTAGTTGAAACTCCCAACCCTGGGTGTTAATCGTTCCTCCGTTGTTGAGCACATTGCCCCTGGTCACATCGTTTAAAGCAATGATTTGGTCGGTGGTAGTGGTTTGGTAATGGCTTATGCTTGCCCGCAGTCGATGATTAAACAAGGTAACACTGGCGCCATACTCTATGGTAGAGGTCATTTCGGGTTTAAGGGCGGGCAAGTAGCTTGCGTTGGCGGTGCTTAGGTCAAGACTGGTGGTGCCAAGCCCAAACAATAGCTGGGTGCGATTGAGGTTGCCCTGGCCATAAGTATATACATCGGCGTCGCTGGATATTTGACTGTAATGGGCGTTGAGCTTGAGTTGGCTCACTATTTTTGAGTTTTTGAAAAACAACGGGGCAAAGTCTACCCCCAGCCCTACCGTAGGTGTGAGGGTTGCCGTGCTCAGTACCGAATGATTGGCATTGACCAAGCCTACATCCAGCATGAGCCCACCGAGGTAATTAAGCGAACCACTCAGGTAAACATTCCGCATGGAGCGTTCATCGGGCAAGCTAAAACGGTTTACTTCTACTCCATTGTCCAGCGAAAAATCACCCCGTACCTGCAAAGGAGTCGCAAACGCGCTGGTGTTTATCAATGCTTGTCTGTTTTGAAAATAACCCACACTGGCATCTACCGAGAGCTTGTTCCACAGCTTGGTGCGATAACTCAACTCAGTGGTAAAATAAAGGTTGTTCATCTCTATATTCTCTTCGGTAAAAGACCCAAAAAAAGAGCTGGAACTTTGTATGTCAAACCCTATGCTGCGAAGATCACTGCGACTATCAACTGATACTTGCGTGGTAAACTGCCAATGCGGTGAAACTTTCCAGGTCAGGTCAGCCTGCACCAACTGCCCGGTCAATACGTCGCCATAAGGATTGCGGCTGATAGAACCATAAGGATTTTCTATAAAAAAACTGCTGAAACTTCGTGGGGCACCGTTTGCCAATAGGGTAAAAGTAGAAGGGTTGCGGCTTGCCTTACGGCTAGAGCCATTGCCGTGGCTGTTGTCAAACGAAGGAGGAGTGCGCATTACCCCCCTTGGTATGCTTGCCCCCGTATTGCCTTTGTATGCTCTCTGCCCCCTGGTATTAAACAAGTACAGCTTGCCCCCTATCACAAGGTTAGGCGTTATTTTTTGGCGAATGCCTGCACTAAAATTATTGCGATAAAAACCAGTGGTATGCACAAAACCATTTTGCTGCATCCTACCTGCCGAAAAGTAATACTGTCGGTTTTTACTGCCTCCACTTACCGACAAATGGGTGTCAAAAGTAAAGCCTTGCACAAAAAAATCGTAAGGGTTATTTGGCGTAGCTGCCACGCCTCCTGCCCGCAACGGTACCAAACTCCCCTGCCTGCTATACAAGGTGGGACGTCCGTTGTATTGCAAATCAGCCAGGGCTGGTCCCCAGGCAAACGACATCCTACTTTCGGGACCAAAGTGTACCGACCTGCCACTCACAGGCAAGCCTTGGGCATAAGTATTTTGTAACTCGGGCAGTTTGTTGACATTGTCAACACTAAAACGATTGTAAAATACCACGCGCGGCGAAGTATCTGCCTTGCCTTTTTTGCTAGTCAAAAGTACTGCTCCGTTGCGGGCAAGCATGCCATACTTAAGCAAGCGGGACGAAAATGACGGAATGATTTCTACCGAAGCAATATCGTGTGGGCTTACATCCATCAGGCGGTTGGTTTGGTCTACCCCCACCACCGAATTGCCCAACGTGAGGTTATTAATGGGCATTCCATCCAAAATAATCAATGGGCTGTTATTGCCATTGATAGAGCGGTGCCCCCGCAACAGCAGTTGAGTAGCAGCCCCCGGCGCCCCTGACGATGACGTAACCCAGGCACCAGCCACCCGATTTTGTATACTTTTAAATATATCAGTGGTATAAGTAAGTGCTTCAGGCCTGAGGGTGCGCATGGTATAGGTTTGGGGTGGTGCAGGAGCGGGTAGTTTTTGCAGTTCAATATTGACGAGGCGTTCTTGACTAATGACTTGGGTAACCTTCACAAAACCTGGCAAGCTAAACACCAACGTTGGGCGATTAGAGGTGGGTAAGCTTAATTGATAAGTCCCGTTTGCCTGGGTAGTAGTGGTAAGTTTGCTCCCCTTTAACCATACTTGAACCTGGGGCATTCCTTGATTTTGGTAGGTTACTTTACCTTTGACCTGAATGCTGTCTTGAGCCCAGGTAGGGCTTGCTAAAAATAAAACAAAGGTAAGAATAGTCCATAGGTAATAAGTGTGTAGATAGAAAAACCTCATAAATATTTTTTTATAGAATTCCTCAGCCAGAAACTTTAAAAAAAGGCAGAAAGAGTAAAATATAACTGCAGTATTTGGCTACAAGATAATTTTTTTGGTGAAAACCCTCACGGTACCCCAAGGTTTTATTTGGGGTAGTGCTACCACTGCACGTACTCTACCCAGATTTTAACTCGTAAACTCAGTTGTGGAGACACAAACCGAGGCGAACACTCTTGAGCTCAGCAGAGTAAAACTTTAGCTTCGGTTTTCAAAAGTACCATCATCGCCTCAGCTCGTGTCTCCACGAGCTGACCGAAACCTTCAAAAATAATGTTCCCAGACGCTGTGATGAGGCGATTTGTGGAGATATCATAGCCGTCAGGCTACTATTTTTTTACCCCTGAAATATCTTTCAGTGCCCAAGTTTTGGCGATTCGATCAGCGCGTGGGGACACTCGCTGAGGCGGTGACGGTATTTTTTTAGTGATTTTTTACTATGCTCCGGTTGTTGGCGCACGTCGTCCTCGCGTGTGCCATCGTAGAATTTGCTTGGTTGGGCATGCGCGAAGACGACGCGCGCCATCTTCAGGTACTGGTTAAGTCCCCAAAATAACGATGCTGAAAGACCTTAAGTTACCAAATTTGAGTTTACGATGATAGGTGATTTTTGGGTGAAATAAAGCGGGTTGGAACAGTCAATTGTAAGCTTTAGTTTACTATTAGCCTCTCAGACTGAAACTTTGAAAAGTTTTTTTGTAATCTTGTTATGATTAATGATTATGTTTGCACAAAAGTAAAAAACGGCTTATCCAATATGAATTGGATAAGCCGTTTTTTGGTGCTAAGCTAATTTTATACCAGCGCTTCATAAGTCAAAACAAATGTGGTACAATAAGATTTTTTTATGCCAATGATCATAAGGATATTTACCTGTATTGTATTGTTTTATACAACGTCTTTTGGACAAAACAAACAATACATCAATAGGTTGCTACAAGTTGGCGCATACAAAGTAAATGCAAATTATGGCTACTATGCCTCAAAGGGTGATACCATTCCCCAAGGTGCTTTTACAATGAAAAGCTTTGACGCTGATGCGGCTTCTGCTGATCTGAAGCAATACTTTTTGCTCAATGGAACTTTTCAGAATCAAATGCCAGGCAAAGCCTGGAGATTTCAGTTTGGCAAATTTAAGCTTGATGGCACCCAAGAGCTGGTCAATTATCGGCTTAATGTAAAGTTAAGCGGCGTTTTTCATACTGCGTTGGTCAATTTTCGGGAGGGAAAGACACACGGAAAATGGAGCCATAAAATCAACCGGGTAGATAAATCTAACATCAAAGAGACGCTCTTCGAGAGCAGTGCACTTCTTGAGAATGGATTGGCCAAAGGGATCATACGCATGGAAGACACACAAGCAATTCTTTTGGGGAGGTTTCTTAAAAGCGGTTTTGCGCACGATGTCTGGGAAGTCAATTTTGGCAATGCTCCAGACAGAACAGAGCAATGGCATTTTAAAGAAGGACGGCTAGAGAAAATTGTACTTGAAAAAGATTTCCAACCCAAAACCATCTATTTATATAAAGACAACATTCCGCAGGCGCAGGCAACAACCGTTAGCCTAGATCATGTGTACCTCAAGATACTTAGTTTGCAACATTTGAGCGATAGCACCAGTTACACAAAAATAGGCAGCAAAATAGCCTCCTTGATTCAACAAAACTCGTATTGTAATCAGAAAATCAACGATATATTTACCGGTATGAAAAGCATTTCGGGGAAAGCAATACCTATGCCGTTGTTTCAGGTAAAAGTGGCGCGTTACCCACTAAAAGAAGCTGAGAAAGCGCATATTGCCAACTTAAAAGCAGATTATGAAAAAAGCATGGAGGTGAGTAAGTTTCTGCTTACCAATACCAAGCTCAACATACTTAAGCATGCCGATGAGGAAGTGTTCTTTTTGTTGTCAGTGATTCAAGAAGTCGACAAAAAATACCTGTCGGTGATCAAAAAAATAGTTGAATACCAGGCAATGGGAGTACTTGACTTTTGGCAGCGCAACCGTATGCAGCTACAGCTTGGTTTAGACAAAAAGTATTCGCCCGAAGTATTGGTGTCGTTGCAAGACTCTACTAACACTCAACAAAAAGCATTTACAGGGCCCAACCCAGCATTGCTCAATGCTAATGAGGTGGGTTATGCATATTTGGCTAAAATAGCCCAATATGCCCGATCTTGTGTAGACTCTGTAGCCCAAAGGCTCAATAAGAAACTCAGCAACCAAAAAATACAACGACAATTGGATGCCCTGGAGAAGGTGATCATCCAAAAGTTTAATCAATTGACCCGGCTAAGCGATTCTCTTGGAAAAAAACTACCCAAACGGTATAAGTCAACCACAAAATCAATGCGCCTTGCTGTCAATAAAGAAATTAAGTTATACTCTACCAACGAAGATTTGAGCACAAAATCGGCTCAGGCACGTGGCATTATTACTTGTTTAGACAACATGAAAAGCTTGGTTAGTACGCTTGCCCTATTGCCCAAACGTTGGGATACGATTCAAAAATTATACACCGAACAAGTATGGAACCCGTTTACGGCAACCATCATGAACGACCAGATAAAAGAAAGGCTTACTGATGCTTATCATAAGTTGTTGGTGCCTTCTGTTTTGACAAAGGTCAAAGTGGGCTTGACTTGTGCTCAGGCTAAAGGACTGCGCTCAATCTTAGACCAACTTTACGCACAAATGAAGGCGTTCAGAAAGCAAGATACGTCCAAGTTAGAACGTAAACTCAGAAGAGAAAACGACCCCAATACAGTTTTGGAACTGTTTGGAATTTCAACACAAATTAAAAATCTAAAAAGATGAAATTCCTTTACCCACTCACAACAATGCTTATATGTTGTTGTTTGTTTTTTATTTCGTCAAAAATAAGCGCTCAACAAACAGGAGTGCCCGAAAAGTCTGAGTTTAAGAAAGCGACAACTCGCCTGTGGCTCAATACTTATGGCAATATTCGCATTTCTGATAAACTGTTCTGGATTGCCCAAACTCATTTTCGTTTTCAGGAAAAAGACCAGACAAGGTTTGCAGGGCAGGTTGGGCAAATTTATAACCGACACGCCATTAGTTATTTTTATTCTAAAAAATTTACCGCTAGTTTGGGAGGCGTGTTCAGGCTCAACATGAATACAGATGATATTTTGGAGGGAGAGCAAACGATGGTGCCCGAATGGAGGATATGGCATCAGTACCTTTTTGCGGTGCCTTTTCCCCGCCTCATGGTGTACCACCGATTACGGATTGAACATCGTTGGACGAGGGGGTTTCAGAAAAACAGTAGTTTTACTTTTAGAAACAGGTGGAGGTATATGTTAAACATGAAAATTCCACTCAACAAAAAGAAATTAGCGCCTGGGGCTTTGTATGTAGCACCCGAAGCAGAATTGATCATGCAAAGTGGGAAGTCGGTAGTAAATAGTCCTATGGAAGATTTAAGACTCCACACCTCTTTTGGGTACATACTTAAACCACAAGTCACTTTTGCCACGGGTCTGATGTATTCTTTTGGGCAAAGTTTAAGCAATGGGGCAATTTTTAACCAAAAATGGACGTTGCGATTTCATGTGTATTTTTCTCCAGATTTTAGGAAACTTGAAAATAGATTGCCAGCTGTTAAATAGTTGAAAGTAGTGGGAGTGTTTTAGCTGACGGTCAACTGTGGCTACGCTATAAATTACTGGCAAAGTGGAAGTGCTAACTATATTTTATAAATCGCTAAAAATCAACGAGATATAATGTATCAGTATTTAAATACATGCACCGGTCAGCACTTTGATCTAGCCAAATTATAAACATTTAGTAATCAGCACCTTATAACTTTTTTAGTTGCTGGTAGACCAGGGGTTAGCACCAATATACATCAGTATCTAAAGGCTTACCCCTGCTATCACAGTGGACTATTAATATTTATATATGAAAAGACCAAGTAAAATCATCGTCGTTTATATTCTCTTGGCAGCAAGCATCACCTCTGCCCTTTTACTGTTTTTTCGTGCTCAAGGCCTCAAACAAAAGCTGAGTACTGCTTTGAAGGTAAAAAAACATCACCAAGAAAATGCAAAAAAACCGCCTTACCTTGACCGTTACCTGGCAGTTGACACCTTGATTGCCCAAAAAAAATACCGGGAAGCCTGGCTTAACTATGAGAAAATACTCGCCGATATGCCCAAAAACCTAAAACTCACCCGCTCTATTCAATTAAGAATGCGTAACCTGGTAGAGTTGGAAAAAATGAAGGGGGTGCTTTTTTCTCATGAAACCCATGATTCTCTGCAAGACATGTCGTTGAAAGTACGCCAAACAGACTCGCTTGCCAAGCAAGTGACAAGCAACGAGCAACAAAATAGCAATCAGTTAGATTCCCTGAGGTTTGCCCTTGAGAAAGCAAGCGTTTTTGCTCAAAACCTTCGTACTCAATTGAAAGACAAATTGTCTAGCGATTATGTAACCTTTACCAATAAAAAAGGAACAAAAGTGTATTATGTGGGCAGTGTAAAAGCTAAAAAAGCCAATGGTCAGGGAGTAGGCTTGTATAGCAATGGCAAGCGATATGAAGGCAACTGGAAAGACAATTTGCATCACGGATATGGCATCCTTTACTGGCCGGATGGTGAATATTACGATGGTGATTTTCAATCGGGGCAACGCAATGGCAAAGGAAGCTACCATTGGCCAAGTGGAGATAAATTTGTGGGTGAATGGAAAAATGACAAAAGAAATGGTCCGGGCATTTTTTACAAAAAAAATGGAAAAATAGTGGCAAAGGGCATTTGGAAAGACAATAAATTTATCAAGAAGTAAATTAGTAGCGAGCTTGTAGCTTGTAGTGCAGTCAGTAGATTTTTAATAAAATAGCGTTTTATACCTGCCAGGTTTCCAAAACCTGGCAGGTATAGGCAAGTAGGCTTTTAAAATACTTGATGCAAATATTAAATTTCAATTGTCTATGCTACAAGTAGCTACAGATTTTACAATGTATCGATTTTTAATGATTTACAAAATGCTTAGATGCCAATTTTATAAACCGCTAATAATCAACGAACTATAAAACCGATAACATGCCTGCAAACCAACCTCAAGCTAGTGGCTAAAAGCTTAAGGCTGTAGAAACTACCGACTATAAAAAAACTACTTCACCTGCTTGGCTATAAAAATATACACCGGAAAGTGGTCGCTGTAGCCCCCCAGGTAAGTACGCCCACCAAATGTACGCAATGGATACCCCTCATACTTGCCTCCACGCTGCTTGAGCAACTTAGGCGCAAACACCCTTGCCGACTTGGGCACATACTTATAAGTATATTTTTTAGCCATCACCAAGCCTTTGCTCATAATGATTTGGTCAAACAAATACCATTGATCGCGGTAAGCCAACGAACCAATGCCCTTTTTATACAAAGGCAGCATCGCGTTGTACAGGTTTTTGCCTTTGGGTTTTTTACCCGAAGCTTTCAAAACCTTGGTCAAACTCTTGTCGTTGGGGTTGTCGTTCAAGTCACCCATAATCACAATCTTGGCATTTTTATCAGCGTCCAACAGCGAATCGGCAATGCTGCGAGTAAGCGTAGCCGCCTTGATACGACGGGGCTCACTGCGTTTTTGCCCACCCCCACGCGATGGCCAGTGGTTGACAATAAAATGAATGTCGTCTCCATCAAACTTACCTTTGACCAACAACTGATCACGAGTAATAAACCGAGGATTGGTTTTGTCTATCAAACGGTAGCTTTTGCTGAAAGTAGGGGCAAAATATTCGGGACGGTAAATCAACGCCACGTCAATACCCCGGCGGTCGGGCGACGAATAATGGACAATTTTATAGTTATACTTCTTGAGCCCTCCGGTTTTCACCAAGTCCTCTACTACTTGTTTGTTTTCTACCTCGCACAAACCAATGATCGAAGGCGCATCGCCTCCGGCAAGCTTTGACAATACCCTGGCAAGGTTCTGTAGTTTTTTGTGGTAACGAATGGTAGTCCAGTTGCGTCTGCCTTCGGGTGTATACTCTTCGTCGCGCTTCTCAGGGTCGTCAATGGTATCAAAAAGGTTCTCTACATTATAAAATGCAATGCTGCCCAAATGATATTTTTCTTTGCCTTGTCCTTGAGAAACGGTCACACTTCCCCATACCAACAGAATCAATACTAATGTTTTTTTCATGTGTAAAACCTTTTGCCCGTTTACCGGGGATTTGCAATAATTATGGAATAATAATTTTATTTTGTATATTAATTTTATGTGCATTCGGCACCTGTTTGGGTTTACTCATGGTAAACAAGCAACCAAACCAGGTTCAATTTGGTTAAAAAAAGGCAAATAACTCCCCTTATTTTAACTATCAGCCCATTTTTTCAGAATAAACTTCTGGTATCAACTCAGGCAAAAACACATTGGATACCTCCCTGTTTTTGCCCAGGCAATGTTAACCTGACGTTTTGAACTGATCAAAATTATAGGCTTCTGATGTTTTATTTGTTCTGATAAAGCAAATTTAACAATTAAATAATTTTAGATACTTCTATCCCCCACTCCTCCCCTTCTTTTTCAATACTACTTACTCACTTTTACTCAACAAGTAATATCTCTTCCCAAAAAGAACTTGACAGCTGTTAATATTTAACAATGGTACTTTTCTAACTTACTGGCTGTAAGAGTTCTTGCCTTTCAATAATGTTTCAAGGCTTTTTTTTATAAGTGTAAGTAAAATGTTTCGATAAAATATAGCAATCTATAAAGTGCAAAAACACCTCTAAAGGTACACATCAATTTACCCCAAAAATGAAGGTTCATATAAACTTAACTTTGGAGTGAAATACCCAACGTAATTTTGCAGCCAAATAGCAAGCAGATATAAAAAGGCCTCGCTTTATGAAAAAATTCTATCTAATTTTAATTTGCTTAGTGGCAACACTAAGTACCTCTTTTGCCCAATCTGGCTCTATTAAGGGTAGAGTAATGGACAAAGAAACCGGAGAAGCGCTTATTGGTGCTTCGGTCATCATCAAAGGAACCTCACAAGGAGTGACGACCAATGTAAAGGGTGATTTTTTGATGCAAAATGTAGCCGTAGGTAAGCAAACCATCGAGATTTCTTACATTGGTTACGAAAAGTATGAAACCACGCTCACTGTATTGGCGGGCAGAATTATGCGCCTGCCCACGCTCAAGCTCGACCCTCAGGCTATGGGATTGAAAGAAGTACAGGTATTGGCATCTTTCCAAGATGAAAAAAGACAACAACCTACCCCTATTTCTACCATTAGTGCGCTTGACATTAAAGAGAAAATGGGCGCGCAGGAATTTCCTGAAATGCTCAAGTCTACCCCTGGGGTATTTGTATCTACCGGAGGTGGTGCTTTTGGTGGTTCAAGCGTACGTATTCGTGGTTTTGGCTCCGAAAACACCGCCGTGTTGATCAATGGTATTCCAGTAAACGATATGGAAAGCGGCCGGGTGTTTTGGTCTAACTGGGGCGGCATGAACGACGTAACCCGCAACCAACAGGTACAACGTGGTTTGGGCGCTTCTAAACTTGCCGTAAGCTCAATAGGTGGTACCATCAACATTATTACCAAGCCTACAGAATTTCGCAAAGGAGTAAGAGTGTCTTATGCTATGTCAAACCGCTCGTGGAAACACCGTGCTATGGTGTCTGCTTCTACTGGGTTGATGAAAGGCGATTGGGCAGTAACCGTATTAGGCTCTACCCGCCAGGGCGAGGGCTTTCGCGAAGGAACCAGTGCCGACTCTTGGGCATACTTTTTATCGGCTTACAAAGGGTTTGGTAAAAACCACCAACTCGTATTTACCGCCTTTGGTGCCCCTCAGGTAACCGAAGGAGGACGAAGTGCCACCTTAGAAACTTATCAGACTGTGGGCGACGAAAGATACAACCCCGCTTGGGGCTTTCGCGATGGCAAGCGTTTTAGCTCGGCACGCAACCGCTACCACAAGCCCAAGTTTATGCTGAACCACTACTGGGACATCAGCCCTAAAACCACCCTGAGCACTTCTGTATATTATTCGTTTGGCCGCGGAGGTGGTACCAGCATCAACCGTACTGCCGATGTAGGCAACCCGGTACCTTTTAACATTACCCAGGGAGCCGACGAAAGCACTTACCAGGTAGACTGGGCAGGTTTGATTGCCCAAAACCAAGCAGTGACCCCTACCAACATTATTACTGGCAACGACAACACACTGGTAAGAGGCCGATTGTCGCAATACATGATCCAAGAGTCACGCAATGACCACAACTGGTTGGGTGCTTTGACTACCCTAAACTCTCACATTAATGAAAACTTAAGTATCACTACCGGACTGGACTACCGTTGGTACCGTGGTTTTCATTACCAGACTGTAAACGACCTTTTGGGGGGTGATTTCTGGCTAGACCGAGAGCGCTTCAACGACCGCCCTGACAACAACTTGCTACGTCCTAATTTTCTTGCCAAAGAAGGCGACCGCATCGGGTACGACTACACAGGTACTGTGGGCTGGCTGGGGGCTTTTGCTCAGGCAGAATATAGCTTAGGCAACCTTGACTTGTTTGTGACCGGAAC
The DNA here is from genome assembly GCF_000169175.1 of Microscilla marina ATCC 23134. Lineage (NCBI taxonomy): Bacteria > Pseudomonadati > Bacteroidota > Cytophagia > Cytophagales > Microscillaceae > Microscilla > Microscilla marina. Next base: position 2,101 of record NZ_AAWS01000051.1, on the reverse strand, counting down.
CGTAGTACAAAGTCAGTTTCAACGAAACGGCAAATTTTTGCACGAAGAATTCATCGACTCGTCTTTGGGCAAGTCTGAACTACACCAGTTTACCAACTACACCGTAAAGGCGGGTGCCAACTATAAGATTACCGGGCGCCATAATGTGTTTTTCAACTCTGGTATGTTTACCCGTGCCCCTTTCTTCAGAGATGCTTATGTAGACGCCCGCGTGTCTAACACCATACGTGGAGGCTTAAACAATGAAGAAATACTCTCATTAGAAGCTGGGTACGGCTACCGCTCGCCTACTTTTGCTGCTAACCTAAACGTGTACCAAACCTATTGGCAAAACCGCACTTTGACTATGGGCACCTTTGCAAGTTATGTAAACCCTGCCACCGGAGAGTTTGTCGATGATTTTGTAACCGTACGTATGGCGGGGGTAGGCGCACTACACCGTGGCATCGAGTTTGACTTTTTGTGGCAAATGTTACCCGCGCTTACGCTAAAAGGGATGGCTTCTATTGGCGACTGGCGCTGGATGGGCAACGCCAAGGCTACTATATTTACCGACCCTGGTTTGCAGATTATCAACGACAACCAAACCGTATACAACGACCGCTTAAAAGTAGGAGGTTCGGCTCAGTCGGTAGCAGCGCTTAACCTTAACTACCGCTCACCCAAATACTGGTATGCAGGCATTAGTTACAACTTCTACGATAATATGTATGCCGACTACAACCCAGTAGAAAAAACCAACCCTGAGCCTTATTTTAACCAGGTAGAACGCCTAAACAATGCCTATACTTTTGACATTTACGGAGGTAAGTCATTCAAACTAAAGAAAGGCTTGATTTTGCAGGTAAAGTTCAATGTAAACAACCTGTTCGACAACCGATTTGTGATTGACTCAAACCAGCGCACGGCTTCGTTTAACGACCCCAACCCGTCGCCATTTGTACAATACTACTTTGGGCGTACATTCTTTATAAGTACAGTACTACAAATCAGGTAATTATAACCTCAGTTACATACAAACACATTAAAGATTTATATTAAAGATGAGACTGAATAAAACATTTTTTTACATTTTGCTGGGGTGGGTAGCTGTGTTAGGAATGACCAGTTGCGCCGATGAAAAAATAGCCATTCCAGAAAGCCTTATTCCAAAGGTAATTACGGTAGAAGAGTTCAATACTGGCAACTACAACGGCAAGCTGGTGCAAATAGAGGGCGTACAGTTTGAAGAGTCTGAAGGCACTAAGTTTAACGGTACTACCTCGAACGCCAACGGCAACAAAACCGTGTCAGACTGTGCAGGCAACACTTTTCTATTGTTTACCAGCACCAGCCGCGACTTTGCCAACAGTACTTTGCCTCGTGGCAATGGCACCATTACCGGGGTGGGTTCTTCTTTTAATGGTACAGTGCAACTTGAACTGCGCACCATCAAAGACATTTTTGGCTTACAGGGCGAGCGTTGCGACCCTACCGCAGGCATTGCGGTGATCTCGATCAAAGAGATTCGTGACTTGTATAAAGGTAGCAATGTAAATATTGCCGATGACTTTAAAATAAAAGGGGTAGTTACTTCTGACAAAGATGGAGGTAACATTACTTCTCGTAACATTTTTATTCAAGATACCTCAGGCGGAATCGTAGTAAGGTTTACAAGCGACCATGCTTTTGCTTTGGGCGACGAAATAGTGGTAGTTGTTAAAGGTACTGAGCTTTCTGAGTTTAACGGATTATTGCAAGTAAGCAATGTGCCTAACAATAGCGCAAAAAAGGTTGCCGATGGTACCTTGCCTACGCCCGAAACCGTTACTATTGACGATTTGAACACTGATAATCATGAAGGTAAATTGGTGCAAATTGTAGGGGTTACTTTTACTGGAACAGGTAAGTTTAAAGACAATAAAGGTAATCAAACCATTGCCAAAGATAGCAAAGAGGCTATAGTATATACCCGTTCGGCGGCTACTTTTGGCGACGATGCATTGCCTACTGGTGCCGTAACTGTGGTAGGGCACGCGGCTGAGTTTAACGGGACTCAACAAGTGCTCATGCGTAACAAAAACGATATTAAGTAATCAATGGCTAACCTAAAAAGAGAACT